>NZ_AJRC02000019.1:0-23373 GCF_000298695.2 Streptococcus sp. GMD3S
TTGAAGTTCTTGGATTTTCTCTTCAATGGTTCCTTTTGTAATTAAGCGATAAACCTCTACCTTCTGCTCCTGTCCCATACGATGGGCACGTCCGATAGCCTGGGCTTCGACAGCGGGATTCCACCAAAGGTCAACCAAAATAACCGTATCAGCTCCCGTTAGATTGAGACCAACACCACCTGCCTTCAGAGAGATGAGAAAGGCGTCTCTTTCTCCCTGATTAAAGGCCTTGGTCATCTCTTGTCTGTCATGAGCAGGAGTTGAACCTGTGATTTTGAAGGAGGTCAAGCCCAAGTCTGGGAGTTCTTGCTCGATTTTTTCCAACATTCCTTTGAACTGGGAGAAAATCAAGACCCGATGCCCACCATCAGCCACTTGTAGCAATAAATCTCGGAGACTATCGAGTTTACCACTAGCTCCCTGGTAATCGTCCATGAAGAGAGCTGGCGTATCGCAGATTTGACGCAAACGCATGAGTCCAGATAAGATTTCTACCCGACTTCTCTGGAATTCTTGATCGGTCACTTGCGCTAGGCGGTCTCTCATCTGTTGCAACTGGGCTAGATAGATAGCCTTCTGTTGGTCTTCCAGTTCATTTTTATAGACGACTTCGATCAGATCAGGCAGTTCTGTAAGAACTTCTTCTTTCTTACGCCTCATGACAAAGGGCTTGATAAACTGCGCGACTCGATCAGCCGGTAATTTCATAAACTCCTTTTTACTTGGTAAGAGTCCTGGAAGCACAATTTGAAAGATAGACCACAACTCTCCTAAATGGTTTTCAATAGGCGTACCTGACAAAGCAAAGACTGCCGGCACCACAAACTGGCGCAAACTCTGAGCAATCTTGGTTTGGGCATTTTTCATGACCTGGGCTTCATCTAAGAAGAGAAAATCAAAAGCCATCTCTTGATAAAGCTCGCTGTCTTGACGAAAGGTGGCATAGCTAGTCACATAGATTTGGTGATTTTCAGAAAGAATCGCTTCTCGATTCGCTTTCAAACCATGAACGACAGCCAAATCCAACTGTGGGGCAAATTTCCTGAATTCATCTGCCCAGTTGTAGATTAAACCTGACGGCGCTAAAATCAAGACCCGACTATCTTCTGTCACCTGACTAGTCAAAAAAGCAATGGTTTGCAATGTTTTTCCCAGTCCCATATCATCGGCTAGGATGCCACCAAAGCCATAGTGATGAAGCATCTGGAGCCAACGAACACCCTTTTCCTGATAATCTCTCAAACTCGCCTGAACCTGTATATCTCCCAAAGGAAAATCCTCTGGATGAGTCAAATCATGAGCTAAATGCTGAAATTCCTCTGAGAAGGAGATCCTATCTCGACCTTCAAAAAGCTGAGAAAGGCTATAAGCCAGAGATTTTCGCGCCTGAAAAGAACCATCTTTTAGCTCAACCCCCAGTTCCTGCAAATTTTGACGAATCTGCTTGGTTTCCTCATCAAAAAAGTACACTTGGTCAGAAGAACTGATATAGAAATCCTGATTGCTGGTCAGGGCTTTAAGAGCTTGGTCAATCTCTTCTTGGGCAATCCCTTGGAAATCAAATTGGATTTCCAATAATCCTCCCTTGGACTCAATCTGAACCTGAGGAGCTTGGACGCTGTAGAGCTGATTCATCTCATCAGACAAGAAAACCTGACCCAACTTCTCAAAAGCTGGAATCGTATGGTGAAAGAAAGAATAAACTGCCTCTGGCTTCAAAGCATGTCTCCAAGACTGAAAATCAGCCTCAAAACCAGCTCCTAAACAGACTTGAAATAGTTGGTTTTCCAAGACGGCATCACTTGAAAAAGGTAATTGTTCCAGCTGTTGACGACTCGTCACCTTAACATCTCCATAGTCAAACTGGATATCCAAGCGGATGCGACCGTCATCCTCCCTATCAAAGTAAAAGATTGGTGAAAAGGGTCTGATTTGCAAGCGCTCAGGAGCAGAAACTGTGCCCAGCTGTCCAAACAAAGGAAGACAGGCGGCCAGACGGTCACGATCACTGTTGTCAAACTGGAGGCGTTTTCTCCCTCTTTCCTCCTGAGGGAGCTCTTTGATTTCCTTTAGGAGGCTGATTTGTTTAGGGTTTAAGAGATAAAGATTCCCCTTACGAAAGAGAACTGCCCCTCCATAGAATACGTTAACTCGCTCACTTTCAGAAATCTCCATCTCAAAATAATCGGGAAACTCCTGCACAGAAAAAGAGAACAGTTCCGCATCGGGATCTAAATCATGAAAGAGAAGATTTTCATAACTAGTAATCTGGTGTTCAAAATGAAAATCTTCCAAGTTCATCAGCAACTCCACTCCCTGCTCAAAAAAGGTCAGAGGGAAAAAGAGGTGACGACCTTGATTGGGGAAAAAGAGCTCTTGACTCAGTCCCTCCTCAATCAAGCCACATAAAAAAGTAAGAACTTCTTGACTAGCTGTATCAAAAGCATCCCAAGACAAGTCATTTTCATAGTGTTTCCCAATCATATATGGCTTTCGATGGACTAAGACCTTCAAAAAGAGTGGGATGTCACGAATGACATAATATTTTTGACTATCAACTAAACCGATTCGGAGGGTCCAAAGGAGGCGATTGGTTCCAGCCTCTACCTGGCCTTGAGCCGACAAAGTGTAGATTTTCTCTCGCTTCTGAGGTTGGATACGCTCCAAAAAACTACCACCAAAACCAACCTTGGTTTCGACCTCTTCTTGCTCTTCATGTCCTTTTTCTAAGGCTTGTAAAATCACCTGGCCTTCTTCGTCGTTCTTCAGATAATGCTCGAGCGCTGCGAGGTGAACACAGTAACCTCTTTTTTGGAAAAAATCGCAAGCACAAAAAACCAGATCATCCTCTAAACTGTAGCGCAAGTCTTCTCCCGCCACACAAGTATAGAGGCGATTCCCTTTTTCCTTGATAATCTCAATGTTGCCTGTTTCATAGAGTGTAACACCCTCCATGCGCAACTTTCCCGGAATCAATTTAGCCATAGTTACCCCTTTATCTTATCTTTTCATTATACCACATTTTCCCCTACGAAAATAGCCTTCTAGGAAGACTTTTCTCCTAGAAGGCTGGATTTTTAAAGTGTAGCAAAAGTGGTCATGATGCGTTGGCAAACCTCTTCCAGTACTGACTTCGGCATAGCCACATTGAGGCGGGCATGAAGGGTTCCCTCCTCTCCAAAGTCCAAACCTCGGTTCAAGATAACCTTGGCTTCATTCTTCAAAAGCTCTTGCAAGCGGTCATTCGTTAGATCATAGGCTGAAAAATCAAGCCAGATCAAGTAAGTTCCTTGTGGTTTCATGACCTTAATCTTGGTTTCGTTGCCCAAAATATCCACTACATAGTTAATGTGGTCCTCGATAACTTCTTTTAGTTCTCCTAACCAGTCCTTACCATAACGGTAGGCAGCTTCTGTCGCCAAATACCCCAAGCCTGAGATTTCATGTTGGTTATTGGCCAACTGGCGTTTTTGGAAAGCCACACGAAGCTTTGGATTTTCAATAACTGCATAGGAATTCTTTGTCCCAGCAATATTAAAGGTCTTAGTGGCACTGCTCAGGATAAGGGCAAAGTCTTTAAAGGCGGGATCAATGGTGTTGAATGACTGGTGTTTGTGACCAAAGAGGGCCAAATCTTGGTGAATCTCATCTGAAACAAGCAAAACACCGTGTTTTTGGCAGAGATGACCAATCTTTTCTAACACTTCCTTTTCCCAAACACGTCCACCAGGATTGTGGGGATTGCAAAGGATATAAAGCTTCACATCCTCTTCCACCAATTCCTTCTCCAACTGGTCAAAGTCAATCTCAAACAGCCCATCCTCTTCCACCAAAGAATTGGTAATCAATCTGCGATTGTTCAGTTTGACACTGCGGGCAAAAGGTGGATAGACCGGTGTGTTAATCAGAACCGCCTCTCCCTCTTTTGTAAAGGCTTGAATAGCTGTTGAGATGGCCGGTACCACTCCCTCGATAAAGACGAGGGCATCCTTGTCAAAGTGATACCCATGTTGTGTAGCTTCCCAGTCCTGAACCGACTCAATCAAATCATCACTTGCATAAGTATAGCCATAGACCAACTGATCTGCGTAGGCTTGTACAGCTTGTCGAACCTCAGGCAAAACCACAAAGTCCATATCTGCTATCCAGGCTGGTAGAACTTCTCGGTCAGCTTCTGCTTCTTTCCATTTATAGGTATGATGACCAAAACGATTGGGCAGGCTTGTAAAATCATATTTTCCCATATCTATCTTATCCTTCCATAGCTTGGCGCAAGTCCGCAATCAAATCTCTAGCATCCTCAATCCCAATAGACAAGCGCAAGAGGTCATCTGTTAAGCCATAGGAACGGCGCACTTCTGCTGGAATATCCGCATGAGTCTGAGTTGTCGGATAGGTGATGAGACTCTCAACCCCACCTAAACTTTCCGCAAATGAAAAGACCTTGAGGCTATTTAAAATATGAGGAATACGTTTTTCATCCACTACTTTAAAGGAAATCATACCCCCACGTCCAGTATAGAGCACTTCCTTGACAGCAGGTAAATCCTTCAAAAAAGCAACCACTTCTTGGGCATTGGCTGTAGAACGCTCCATACGAAGAGGCAGAGTTTTAAGACCACGAATCAACTGATAACTATCAAATGGTGACAAGACCGCACCTGTCGTATTGAGATTATAGAACAGTTGCTCATATAGTTCTAAACTATTAGTAACAACCACCCCAGCTAAGACATCATTGTGCCCTGCTAAGTACTTGGTGGCAGAATGAAGAACGATATCCGCACCGTCTTCAATCGGACGTTGATAAATCGGACTGTAGAAGGTATTGTCTACCACTACCTTGGAACCCTTGGCATGAGCTAGTTTGGCTAGTTTGGCAATATCAAATTCCAACATCAAGGGATTAGTTGGAGTTTCAATATAGAGAACATCCACATCTTTCTCTAACTCAGCAATCAGCTCTTCTTCTGTATTGGCATAGGTAAAATGGAAACGACCTTCCTGCTCGACTTGGTTGAACCAACGGAAAGAACCCCCATACAGATCACGCACAGCCAAGACTTTACTTCCCACTGGAAAAACACTAAAGGCCAGTACAATCGCAGCCATACCTGAGCTTGTCGCTAAGGCATAATCAGCTGATTCGATTGCCGCCAAGACTTCCTCCGCCTTACTGCGAGTTGGGTTTTTGGTACGAGTATAGTCAAATCCCGTAGACTGACCGAACTCTGGATGCTGATAAGTGGTTGAAAAATGAAGCGGTGTTACCAAGGCACCTGTAGCCTCATCTGACTTGATCCCAGCCTGGGCCAAAATTGTGTTGATGTGTAGTTCTTTGCTCATACAATACCTCCAAATCTATAGTAACTATTGTACCACTTATTTTCACTAACTCATTTTCTTGTTTTCAAGAGCTAGTTATAGTTTCAAACTATATAAAAACGATAGTTCCTTGAGAAACTATCGTTTTTCCTGTTGAATAGACTGGTTATTTAACGTGTTTTGCCAGTTCTTCTTGGGCTTTTTTATTTGATTCTTCTTTTTCTTTCAGCCATTTTTCTTTAGCTTTTTCATACTCATCAGCCGTTACAGTCTTATCTTGTAACTTGAGATACTTGTATGATTCGACACCCTTATTTCCAGCTTGTGAGAATGGCGATGAGAATGGAACTGTCTTTCTTAAGGTCGGTGTTCCACCCTGAGAAACGTTTGGAATTGCAAGGGCGCTATCAACGAGCCAAGCTTGAATTTCAGCATATTTTTCATAACGTTTTGCTGGTTCTTGCTCCTTGTTCGCTTCTTCTAACATTTGAGTGTAAGTATCCAGACCAACTGCCTTAGCCTTGTCATTGACCTCACCTGGTTCTAGACCAATGTTTTGCAACATACCACCGTTATTGACATTTAAGATATCAAGATAACTTGATGGATCCAAGTAGTCCGCACTCCAACCGCCATTATAGATATCAAAGTCTTTTTGAGCTGCAGTTTGAGCTAGGTAGCTAGAGTTGTCAAAGTCATCTGTTGATAGCTGTTGGATATCGATAACCACATTCTCAGCTCCTAGAACAGATTCGATGGATTGTTTCAAAGAGCTTGCTTCAAGTACACCTTTTTTAGCTGATTGGTCTACAGATACATCCAAGTGGATTGGGAATTGCACACCCTTAGCTTCCAATTCTTTCTTAGCTTCTGCAAATTTAGCTTTAGCCTTGTCAGGATTGTAGTATGGATCTTGCGCGTCCGCAAAGTTGATTCCTTGCCATTCTTGGCCATAGTTGACCATCTTTTCTGAAACAACATCGCCAAAGTCTTTTCCGTTGATACTTACAAATGTTGGAGGTACAACCAAATTACGAATAATCTTCGTTGCTCCGTCCTCCCCTTGAGATTGTGCTCCATAGGCTGTACGGTTATAAGCATAGTTGAAGGCTTGACGGAAGTTTTTATTCAGAACGGCTTCTTGGGTTGATTTCTTTTCGATATCTGAGGACTTAGAAGTGAAGTTATAAGATTTTCTGTCCAAGTTGAAGTTCAAGTAATAAGAAGTTGCATTTTGCATACTATAGATAATGTTATCCTTGTTCTTCTCTTTAATGCCTTCAAAGCTTGAGCTATTTGGATAGAGACGCGCGTAGCTATAGACTCCTTCTACAAAGTTACGTGCTAGTGCATCTTGGTCACTACCATCATAATAGGCCAATTTCACACCATCCACAAAGACATTTTTTTCATCCCAGTAGTTGGGATTTTTCTTGAATTCGATAACAGATTTTGAAACAAAAGATTTCATCAAGAAAGGTCCATTGTACAAAATACTAGAAGGGTCTACCTTACCAAAGTCATCCCCTTTTGATTTTAAGAAATCTGCATTGACAGGGAAGAGAATGGTTGAAGTTGTTTTAGAATTCCAATAAGATTCTGGACGTGTCAAAGTGTACTGAACTGTTTGGTCGTCAATCGCCTTAACACCGACAGTTGAAAAGTCAGTTGTTTTCCCGTTGATATAGTCATCCAAACCTGCTACAGAGTCTTGAACAAGGTACAAGGCTTCGGATTTTTTATCAGCAGCATATTTCAAACCTGTCACAAAGTCTTGGGCCGTTACAGGGGCGTATTCTTCACCCTCATAAGTATACCATTTTGCATCCTTACGTAATTTGTAAGTATAGGTCAAACCGTCCTGAGAAACAGTCCAATCCTCTGCCAATGATGGAACATAGTTACCGTATTGGTCATTTTCCATCAACCCATCCACCAAATTGGTCACGATGTCATTGGTTGTTGCACGGTTTTCTGCAAGATAGTTCAAACTAGATGGATCGCTCGAATAAACATAGTTATATGTTTTAGTAGCGCTACTTGAATTTCCACATGCGCTCAGTAAGATACCTGCGCTTAACACGACACTTGCAAGTGTCAGATACTTGGCCTTAGACTTTTTCATTTCCAGAACCTCCTGTTTAAAAGTTTTGTCTTATTATACAGCTTTGGTTTTATTTAGTCAAGTAATTTCTGAAGAAAAACTTAAAAAAGCATATTTTTTGCTCTTGATTTTAGAAAAAGTTCTCTTTTTTTAAGAAAAATGTAGTATAAAAACCTTTCTGTTAAAGAAAGGTTAAATTCAATGCTTTTATTTATAAATCTTTTTACGATATTTTCAATCGTGTACGTAGTCGGTCTGCTTGAGCTTTGCCGATTATCTTGTCCAAGAGTCGTGTCCGTAGGCTCATCAAACCATAAAGACCTCCTCCAAGCCCTCCGATGAGAGCCACATAAAGGAAACTCCAAAAACGTCCACTTGGTTGGAAGACAAAACCGAGTAGCCACTGCAAGAAGCCAACTAGGATAAACATGACAAGGGTCAAGATGGTAATCAAAATGGTTCGCTTCAAGATTATCTTTCGACGAGCACCCGTTACCTGGCAGATGTCTCGGTACATCAGGACATTCGGAATAATCAAGCCGATAGTCGTTGAAATCAAGGGACCGTAACTATGGAAAATAGCAATGGTTGGCAATTGCAAGACGATCTTAGCAATGGAACCATAGATAAAGTAAAGAACTGCCTTGCGGTTTCGGAACATAGCCTGAAGCATAGGAGACAAGACCATATACAAGCCTAGGATAGTAGACTGCAAAACTGCAAAGACAAATAAGCCCATGGCCAGACTATCTGGCTTACCGTAAAAGACTGTATAAAGAGGCTCCCCTACCATGACCACTCCAACCGTTGCCGGCAGTAGAAATAAGAAGAGCATGGTGAGACTATCTTGGACTAGGCGAGCTGCTGCCGGTAAGTCGCCTTTTACATAGTTTTCCGTCAACAGCGGCAAGCCGACACTCCCAATTGAAACTCCCACAGAGATTAAAATCATGGTAATTTTATTAGGATTGGCAGAGAAATAAGAAAACATGACAACCAAGTCTTCATTGCTGTAGTTAGTAAACCACTTCATACTATTGATAAAGGTCATCTGGTCTAAAATCTGGAAGAGTTGGATGGCTGATCCTGTCAGGATAAATGGAATGGCTTCCTTGATCGTATCGACTAAGAGTCGCTTACTATTGATTTTATCCCGTGTTTCAAAAACTCTTTTAAGCAAACCTTCTTGAGCAAGGAAGTAGATCAAAACTGCAAAACTTGCCACCATCCCCACAAAGGCCGCAAAGGTCGATTGGGTAACGGCTGATAAGTAGTCACCAGAACCCATCTTCATAATGAAGAAGGTTGCCATCAACATCCAGATAACACGGATCACCTGCTCGGCGATTTGACTCATAGCATAGGGTTTGAGGTTATTCATCCCTTGGAAGAATCCTCGGATGACACTCATAGATGGGAAAATCAAGACCGCCCAAGCCAAGCTCTGCATGATGGGAATCAGGTCTTTCCCCACACCTGACAAATCTGCTAACCAGGGAGAAAAGAGATACAAGACCAAAGCAAAGACTAAGCCCAAGCCCGTCATAAAGCTTAGAAAACTCCGAATCAAGGCAAAGCTATGCTCTTCTTCTCGCATGGTATTGTACTTAGCCACTTGTTTGGCGACCGCAACTGGGATACCCGCTGTCGAAATCAGCAAAAACCAGGCGTAAATGTTGTAGCCCATGGTAAAGAGTCCATTTGCCTTGGCGGCATAAGTCCCCATCCAGATATACCAGGGAATAATGTAGATAGCACCAAGGAGGCGACTAATAAAGTTACTAGCTGTTAGCCAAGCAGTCCCTCGCAACATCTGGGCTTGCTGGTGATTGTTTTCGTTAGACATAGTTTCCTCATTCAATTTTGATAACTAGGAAAAGTTCCTTATCTTCCATTATAAACTTTTCCTTGTTACTTGTAAAATTCGGGCGTGAAGTTTATAATAGAAAGTATGATTAAGATTGAAACCGTATTAGATATTTTAAAGAAAGATGGCCTTTTTCGCGAGATTATTGACCAAGGACATTACCACTACAACTACAGTGAAGTTGTTTTTGATAGCATCAGTTATGACAGCCGAAAAGTAAAAGAAGGGACTCTTTTTTTTGCAAAAGGTGCTGCCTTTAAAAAAGAATACCTCCTATCCGCTATAAGTCAGGGCTTAGCTTGGTATGTCGCAGAAAAGGACTACGAAGTCGGTATCCCCGTCATCATTGTGAACGATATCAAGAAAGCCATGAGTTTGATTGCGATGGAATTCTATGGTAATCCACAAGAGAAACTCAAAATTCTCGCTTTCACAGGGACAAAAGGAAAGACGACAGCAGCGTACTTTGCTTACCACATCCTATCTCAACGCTACCCAACAGCTCTCTTGTCAACTATGAACACAACTCTGGATGGCGAGACCTTCTTTAAATCTTCCTTCTCAACGCCTGAAAATATCGATCTTTTCGACATGATGGCTCAGGCTGTTAAGAATGGAAGAACCCATCTTGTAATGGAAGTCTCTAGCCAAGCCTATCTTGTTCATCGAGTCTATGGTCTGACCTTTGATGTAGGTGTCTTTCTTAACATCACTCCTGACCATATCGGTCCGATTGAGCATCCTAGCTTTGAAGACTACTTCTATCACAAACGTCTCTTGATGAAAAATAGCCGAGCAGTTGTCATTAATAGCGACATGGACCACTTTTCTGTATTGAAAGAACAAGTGGAAGATCAAGACCATGACTTCTATGGTAGTAAGTCAGACAACCAAATCGAGAACTCCAAAGCCTTTAGCTTTTCAGCCACTGGTAAACTTGCTGGAGATTATGATATCCAGTTGATTGGACACTTCAACCAAGAAAATGCCGTTGCTGCAGGACTTGCCTGCCTCCGTCTTGGAGCTAGTCTTGAGGACATCAAAAAAGGAATCGCTGCAACCCGCGTTCCTGGTCGTATGGAAGTCCTCACACAGAAAAATGGAGCCAAGGTTTTCATCGACTATGCCCACAACGGGGACAGTCTGAAAAAACTCATCAATGTGGTTGAAACTCATCAAACTGGGAAAATCGCTCTGGTTCTTGGCTCTACAGGAAACAAGGGGGAAAGTCGTCGCAAAGACTTTGGTCTCCTCCTCAATCAACATCCTGAGATTCAAGTCTTTCTAACTGCGGATGACCCCAACTATGAAAATCCAATGGCCATTGCTGAAGAAATCAGTAGCTATATCAGTCATCCTGTTGAAAAGATTACCGATCGCGAACAAGCCATCCAAGCAGCATTGGCCATCACAGACCAAGCACTCGATGCTGTGATTATTGCAGGTAAGGGAGCTGATTGCTACCAGATCGTCAATGGAGTGAAAGAAGCCTATCCTGGAGATGCAACTGTCGCAGAACGTTATCTATAAAATCAAAAAATCAAGGGAAGTTTTCCCTTGATTTTTTTTAGTCTTCTTTCTTAAATGAGTTTTTAAGACCTTCAACGGCACCTTCTACAGCACCTTTAGCATCTTCAACAACTTCTTTGGCTTTGGCAACTGTTTTTTCTACAGCACCTTCTGCTTCTGTCTTGCTATCGCCAGTAACTTTACCAAATCCTTCTTTGATAGCACCAGTTGCTTGATCCAATTTATTTTCAAGTGACATAGCTCTGTCTCCTTTGCTTTTAATACGATAAACGTTATCGCTTACATTCAGTTTATGCTTATTCTTTAGTAAAGTCAAACAATCTGCTCAAAATGAAGCAATTAAGATAAATAGAAAGTCAACCGTTCCTTGTCGAAATCAACAGTCAGCTCATACTTTCCAGCTTCATTTTGAACAATATAGCCTAGAACGACTAAACTGTCCACAAAGATATCACGACGTTTCTGAATTAATTGATCTTTTTTGAGAAACTTCAGTAAAAAGGTCGTCATATACTTGAGGGCATACTCAGGATTGACATCTCCCAAAATGGCATAGAGTTCCTGCTGTTTTTCTGTCAAAGGATATTGATTCTTGACCTTGTAGAAATAGTTGGATAGAGTCATCTTTTCTCTTGCAAAGTCCGTACGTTCGACTAAAATGGCGGCATTGGTTTGATTGCACAATTCTGTCTCAAAACTCTTCTCCAACAAGGCTTGATAAACTGGACTATCCTCTCTGACAAAAATTTCTTGGTCAAGGGATAGATTACCTATCGATTCTAGAAAAGGGAGATTAAGGGAATATCGTTTGTTTTCCCTTCGGATCAAACCGGCCTTAATATACTCTTCCATGAGTTTATCAACTGCTACATCTAGAAACTGAGCCTTGATTTCTCGGAGAATCACATCGTCATGCTGGTCCAGATAGTCCACCAAATCTATAAAAAATGGGTGTCGAGTCAAACGAGATGGGTTAAAAATCTGAATCATGAAGATTCCTTTCTTTACATTCTAAAAGAGGGGATGCTGCTAGTTGACTAGGATTGGTCCCTGGTTGATTCAGAGGCACAGGAAGTTCGAGTTTCCTGTAATATTCCCTCCAAAAATCACTAATCTCCTGCTTCCCATCCCCAAATTTCATGGGAATAGTTTCAAAAATCGGTAGGATTTCAGCGATGTACTGGGAGCAGTAAAAGCCAGACCCATCTGGATAAAACGAGCTATTATAAGGAGCACCTAGATGCTGGTAAGCCTTCTCCATCACCAAGTCAGCTTCCAGCTCTGGATAGACATAAAGATCGTAGAGATGAGTCGGTTCAAAAAATTCAGCCGGTTCTTGACAGATGACACCTGCTTGCCCACTAGCATGGTAGATGAAACCGTCCAAAAAGATGGCTACATGACTATAGTTCCCCGTAGAAGCCTGGATGGCCTGCCCCATATCTGAAAGATCCTTCACAAAGATCAAATTACCATTTTCTAACATCTTTCTCTCCTAGAAAAAAAGGAGCCGAAACCCCTTTAGCTATATGGAAAACACTGTTTTCTATTTTGAAATAATACCCAAAATTTTAAGCATTAAAGCTTTCAGTCAACTGAGGCACCACTTGTTTCTTACGTGAAACAGCACCTGGAAGGAAAGCGTGGTTGTTTTCAAGTTTGAAATTGAAAGCTGCTTCCACCTTGTCCATGTTTGATCCAAGAGCCAGAATTTCAGAGTTTGAGTTGACGATGTCTGTAATCATCAAGACAAAATCTGAGTAGCCGTTTGCTGCATTAGCTGCTTGCATTGCTGCTTCGATTTCTGCTTGGCGTTCCAAGACTTCAGCAATATCAACTGTATTGACTTGGGCAATACGAACCTTATTTCCATTGAGTTCAAAGGTCTTAGCATCGATGTCAATCAATTCTTCAGCAGATTTGCTTGCCAAGTTAGTACCAGCCTTGAGCATAGCAAGACCGTACTCTTCCAAGTTGACGCCTGCTAATTCTGCCAATTCTGGAGCAATGACTTTATCAGATGGGTGAGTTGTTGGTGATTTCAAAAGAAGGGTATCTGAAATCAAACCTGAAAGCATCAAACCTGCGATTTCTTTAGGAACTGCTACACCGTGTTCTTTGAACATGCGGTAAACGATTGAAGACGCAGATCCAACTGGTTCCAAGCGCATGTAAAGTGGGCTGGCAGTTTCAAAATTAGCCACACGGTGGTGATCCACAACTCCGTAAACTTCTACTTCAGCGATATCTGACACTGACTGTTGGAATTCATTGTGGTCAGTCAAGATGACTTGCTCTGCACCTTCTGCTTTAGCAGATGTGATGACGCGTGGTGCTTCTACACCAAAATAGTTCAAAACGAAGGCTGTTTCTTCATTAGGAGTTCCAAGTGCTACTGCTTCTGTGTCCAATCCATAAGCCTCTTTTGCAAGGTAAGCAAAGGCTACAGATGACCCGATGGCATCTGAGTCTGGATTTTGGTGACCAAATACTAGAATCTTAGACATGATAATACCTCTTTAAATTTATTCATCTTATTGTAGCACTTTTTTCCTCTTTTGACAAAAGTAAGAGGAGCCAAAAGACTCCTCCTTAGACATCAATATGGTTGACTAGATTTTTCTCTTGATTTTCAGATAAAAATCGTTCTTTCTGAGGACGTTTCTTTCGTTTGAGGAGAGCCTCGGCAGACATGGCTTCTTCCTTACTGGCAAAACCCTCTACATAGATGAGTTTGACTGGCAAGCGAGCTCGGGTATACTTGGCTCCCTTACCACTATTATGAACGGCAAGGCGCCTCTTCACATCCGTTGTATAGCCCGTATAGTAAGAACCGTCGCGACACTCCACCACATACATATAGGCCTTATGATCCATAGTAAATCTCTTGAATTTCTGGTGTATAAGAACCATCATCATTGTGAACGATGAGTGGTGGCAAGACCTTAAAGCCACTGGTCGATCCATCCTTGATAGCTTCGATTAAGAGCATATTAGCCTCCTTCTCACGTTTAGGATAGACAAATTGCAGGCGCTTGGGTGCTAAATTATGGCGTTGAAGCATGTCTAAGATATCCAAGAGCCGATCTGGACGATGAACCATGGCCAAACGGCCATTAGACTTGAGAATACTCTGAGCACTACGGCAAATTTCTTTTAGGTTAGTCGTAATTTCGTGTCTGGCCAGAAGGTAATGTTCACTCTCGTTCAGATTGGAATGCGGATCCACCTTAAAATAAGGCGGATTGCACAAAATCATATCCACCTTACTTCCCTGAATGTGGGCAGGCATATTTTTCAAATCATCACAGATGACCTGCATCTGCTCTTCCAAGCCATTCAACTGAACCGAACGCTCTGCCATATCCGCCAAGCGCTCCTGAATCTCTACAGATATTATCCGCGCCTGAGTACGTGAACTAGCAAAAAGTCCCACTGCACCATTTCCAGCACAAAAGTCCACAATTAAACCCCGTTTAGGGAAGCGAGGAAAGCGTGATAAAAGAACACTATCCACCGAATAGCTAAACACCTCTCTATTTTGGATGATTTTGATATCTGTCGAAAAGAGCTGATTGATTCGCTCTCCTGGTTTTAATAATTGTTCTTCTTTCATACTTTTATTATAACAAATGATGTTAATATTACAAACGATTTAAATAATCGTATTTATGGCTTCTTCTTTAAATACTCTAGTGCCTCACGCGTCCAAACAGGCATCATTCGCCCAAGTGGTGCAAAACCGTGCTTGATCCGATCATTTGAAAAACGTCTCCGTCTTGGCAATTGATGTTTTTCCTCTTCCAAGGTACGGATAGAAAGACTAGCCTTCCCAGTGTATTCGTCAAAATCCACCACCTGAACTTGGACTTCATCGCCAATTTTTAAAATGTCATAGATATTTTCAATAAATCCCGTCCGAATCTCCGAGATGTGAATCAGCCCTGTCACCCCTGTCTCTAACTCAACAAAGGCACCATAGGGCTGAATTCCTGTAATACGCCCAGTTAGCTTATCACCAATTTTCATTCTAGTCCTCAATTTCAATCGTTTCAATTACCACATCTTCAACTGGCTTGTCCATTGCACCAGTCTCAACAGCCGCAATGGCATCCAAGACCGCAAATGATTCTGCATCTACCAATTGCCCAAAAACAGTATGGCGACGATCAAGGTGAGGAGTTCCACCTTGTTCTGCATAGATCTCAGCGATTGGTTCAGGCCAACCACCACGCGCAATCTCTTTCTTAGAGTACGGTAAGTGTTGGTTTTGCACGATAAAGAACTGACTTCCATTGGTATTTGGACCCGCATTGGCCATAGAAAGAGCGCCACGAACATTATAGAGTTCTTCTGAAAATTCATCTTCAAAAGTTTGTCCATAAATGGACTCACCACCCATACCAGTACCAGTGGGGTCTCCACCTTGAATCATAAAGTCCTTGATAATACGATGGAAAATAACACCATCATAGTAGCCATCTTTTGAAAGAGCAACAAAGTTGGCTACTGTTTTGGGAGCCTGTTCAGGGAAGAGCTTGATACGCAAGTCTCCGTGATTTGTCTTAATAGTCGCCAACGGACCTTCTACTGTTTCAATGTCTACTTGTGGGAAATGCAATTCTTTTTCTACCATACCAAATCCTTCTAAGGCATCAAAAATGCCATCTTCTTCTACTGTTTTTGTAATATAATCTGCTTTTTCTTTGATTTTTTCATGGGAAACTCCCATAGCAATACTGATTCCAGCATAATCAAAGAGTTCCAAGTCATTGAGACCGTCTCCAAAGACCATGACATTCTCTGGTTTCAAGCCTAAATGCTCCACCACCTTGGCTACACCTGTGGCTTTTGAACCTGAAATCGGCACGATATCAGATGAATGTTCATGCCAACGCACCATGCGAAGTTTATCTGATAAAGACTCTGGTAGGTGCAAGTCATCCCCTTTTTCCTCAAAGGTCCACATCTGGTAAATGTCCGCTTTTTCATGAAAATCTGGATCCACATCCAAGTTTGGATAAATGGGATCAATAGCCTCACTGATCAGTTCTGTTCGCGTGGAGAGTTTGGCGTCATGACTACCAACCAGGCCGTACTCAATTCCCTCTTCCTTCGTCCAAGAGACATACTCCTCAACATCTAACTTCTCAATCTGATGCTGATAAATGACCTGGCCTTTTTTATCTTCTATATAGGCCCCATTTAGGGTTACAAAAAAGTCCGGCTTGAGCTCACGAATCTCTGGAACAACACCGAAAATACCACGTCCAGAGGCGATTCCTGTTAAAATTCCTTTTTCACGCAACTGTTTAAAAACAGTAGGAATTGTAGCTGGAATAAAACCTGTCTTTGACGTACGCAAGGTATCATCAATATCAAAAAAGACGATTTTAATCTTCTTTGCCTTGTATTTTAATTTCGCATCCATCTCTCTACCTCTTTTCCATCACTCTTTCCATTATACCATAAAGCTGATGAAATTCCTTTTTTGAAAAAAGATGAAAATCCTATCAAAAAGAGAGCTCGTAAAACTAGCCCTCTCTTTTCATCCTAGAACATCTCTAGAGCAATCATGGTAATCATCGTTGCATCATAGTAGTTGTCCAAAGGTAAATCTTGTGTGAAAATGTATTTATTTTGCTGAAGAAGTTTCAGATAGCCTTCTCCCTTGTCAGACGCATAGGTAATCGGTGCCAAGAAACTACCTGCCTGGTATTGATTGAGGGCAGTTCCATTCAAGTCATAACCAGCATAAATACGTTGCTCTTTCATAAAGAAATCCATCATCTTTTGAACGAGTTTTTGGCTTCTTTCATCCTGACTCTGAGACAAGTGATATGGCAAACGACAAGCGTTATAAGAATAAGCCCCATCGTATTGAGATTCGATAGTGTTGGCATCAACAAGGTGCGCCCCTGACTTCTCAGCCCAGATAAAGTCTGGCAAGAGACCCGTATCAGAATGAGAACTGATTTGCTCCAGTTGCCCAAGCATCTTATCCTTAACGTCTAACCACTGTTTGTTTCCAGTCAGGTCATAGAAAGATTGGAAATAGCGAGGAAGAGTATCAGACGTCCGCATCAAGTAATAATAATCGGAATCCTTGTTGGCCCAGTTCCCTACTGTCAGAACACCTGTCTCTTCATTGTAATTGTATCGAAGAATATCTTCTAAGATTTTTTTAGCTTGCTCTTGGTATTCCTGCGCCTTATCCGGCCACTGCTTGGCAGCTTCAATCAAAGAATAAGCGATGTAGAGATCTCCATCAGTTGCGTTTTGCTTCTCAACCGTTTCACTACTATTTGTGATCACTTGCTTCCAAGACATCAACTGCGTTCCCTCGATACGATGATTTTGGTAATAGCGATAAAGATTCTCAAAATCTGCTTGTGTCGCTTGCCCTTTTTGGGCTGCTAAAACCGTTATGAGCATGCCATAACTTTGGGCTTCAGATAGAACTGTTGTTCCCTCCGAATCACTCGTCGTACGAACATAAGACTGATTGCCTTTTGTAACAAGGAACTGCTGGCTCCATTGGCTGTAAATTCGATTACGCATCTCGATTTTAGTCCTTCCTCTTGCTAAAAACAAGGCTAAACAAAAGATAGAAAGGATGAGCACAAACCAGACATATTTTAATTTATTCGTTTTCATAGAACCTCCTATCCTGCAAATCGCTTGGTTTTAACCCACTTGGTTTCTTTTCGTCGGAGTACTTTATCCAGCACGATTGAAGAAATGGAATCAACGGATACAACGATAAACATCTGTGCATAAGAGAAATAGGCTGCCAGGGCTAACCAGATTTGTTTAGTTGTTGCTTGTCCAAATTGACTTGCCAATGCTGTCATAATTTGCATCAAATAGAGACCAATCATGAGAATCCAGTTAAAGAGCATGAGCTGAGCGATGTAGATATTGTCCGCATCAAAAGCAAATGGAACCCTGACATCTGGGAAGAAAAGATTAAGACAGATCGCTAGCACATTCGCTAGGAAAATCAAATCCGAAAGAACAATAGCAAAGTTAAACCAAAAGAAAACACAAGAATAGTTAAAGACTTCTAGTTTAACGCGCCAGTTTGCTCTGCCAAATAAATGCTTAAAGTTCGAGAGAACAACTTCATAATTTCCTTTCGCCCAACGTTTCCGCTGCATATAGTAACTCTTTAAGGTCTCAGGTTCTTGTTGGAAAGCCTCTGAATTATAGGCAAGGGCAATCAATTTACCACTCTGCATGATTTTGAAGGAAATATCGGTATCCTCAGTTAAGGCACCATTTTTCCAACCACCGATACTCTTTACAAAGTCGGTTTGAATGATAAAGTTGGTTCCTGGGATACGCCCAATTTTAAAGAGATGCCACATCCCAACGTGGTGCACGCGCTGAGTAACAACGATCTCTTGGTTGATACAACGAGTCAAGAAATTTTGGTTGGCGTTTCGAGTCTTGTTGCGGCCAAAAGATGCCACATGACGTTCTGGATCCTTCATAACTTCTTTGACAAGGAAATAAAGAGCATTTTTTTCAGGCATGGCATCTGCATCATAAACACAGATGTATTCGCCTGTTGCCATCTCCAAAGCATCGTTTAGAACGCCCGCTTTTCCTCCCGTACCAGTACGGTCGATAATGGTTAGATTTCTTCCTGCATATTCAGGCATGGCTTGTACAGACAAACATTCTGCATAGGTGTTATCCGAACAGTTATCCGCAAACAAGAGCAACTCCACACGGTCGTGAGGATAGTTCATATCCAAGATAGCTTTTGCCGTTTGGGCAATAACCACATCCTCATTATGGGCAGGAACAACAATCGTTACCTTAGGATAATAAGGTAGAGGCGAAGTGTCTACACGAAAATCACTGTGTTTAAACCAAAAGTGTACTGCCGAAAAGAGAATTACCAAGCCCCATGCTAGAGAAATCCAAATTGTAAGCAAGGTAAAAATCATTAACATTTGACTAATCATGATTCACCGCCTTAAAATTTTTGTTTACTCGATGGTAAAGAATATTGTATGCAATAAATAGTATGATAAAACAAATGCCAAAGGCGAGACTGAGTCCCAAAGCAATACCAAAAAATAGTTCGGTTAAAGTCATGTTCCCCTCCTAATATTCCACAATTACATCTGTCTCTAGTTGACGTTTGAGATGACTGGCGACATCCGCGTAGTCTTGGTATTTATCTTTATTATCAGAGTTAATCACCAAATAGCCTGTTTGGAACTGAATTCCTTGATTGCCATCTTCTCCATGAAAAACTAAACTGCTCAGTTTCTCCTGCAAACCATTCAAATAAAGTTCCTTCAAAGAATGTTGGCTTTTACTGGATAGAACGAGAAAATTACCATCCGAAACGTAATAGAGTTTATCATTGTAGCTCAATTCCTGAGCAATTACCTCTTGAATGCTACTGAGCATCTGGTTATGTTCTTTCGGTTTAATCTGGAAGAACAAATCTTCATGTGCCCAATGAATCAATAGAGATTGAACCGTAACATCACTTTGTTCAGTGACCATCGCTTGGTAATCTGCTCGCGCTTCGTCTTCCTGTTCTTGTACCTTTGAGGCCACCTTGAAGAAATAATAACGAACCTTAAGTAGAATCCCAATCAAAAGAGGAAAACTGATTAATAAAAAGACCAGTTGAATGATCGGGATATAAACCACACCCGCAACCAAAACGATAAGTCCAAAACCAAATGCTAAGATAAGGGTCCAAGTAAGCAAAAGGTCAGATAATACCAACACTGCAAACAAGGCTAAAGCTAAAAAAAAGATTTGTTCTAAAATGATTGCTCGAGCATACAAAAAACAAAGCACCAAAAGAATGACCTCACAAGCAAGCAAAGCCATAAGCCAGTTTTTAAATTGACTCCAATTTTTCATTTTATCTTATTTCCCCCCTTTGAATTCCGATACAGAAGTCGCTGCCCCAAAGTACTGTTGAATGGATTGTACGATTCGTTCAGAGGCTCTTCCATCTCCATAAGGATTTGGTGCCTGAGACATTTGTCTATAAAGAGTTTCATCTGTTAAGAGTGCTGCCATCGCTTCTTTCACACGTACTGGATCCGTACCAACTAGCTTCAACGTACCTGCTCTTACTCCTTCTGGACGTTCCGTTGTGTCACGAAGGACAAGGACAGGTTTGCCGAGAGAAGGCGCCTCTTCCTGAACACCTCCAGAGTCAGTCATGATAAAATAGCTTCTTGAAGCCAAATTATGAAAATCAAGTACATCTAAAGGCTCAATCAAGTGAATACGATCGTGACCAGCTAAGATATCGTTTGCTGCTTCTTGCACAGCAGGGCTAAGGTGAACAGGATAAACAACTTCAATTTCCTGATGAAGATCGACCATCTCACGTAAAGCTGCAAAGACATTTCTCATTGGTTGACCTTGATTCTCACGACGATGCATGGTTACTAATACAAGTTTCTTATCTGGATCCAATTGATCTAAAACTTCATGATAGTAATCCGATTGAACGGTTAGTTTCAAGGCATCAATGGCTGTATTTCCCGTAATGACAATAGCAGACTCAGGGTGATTTTCCTTGAGGAGATTTTCTTTACTCTCACTAGTTGGAGCAAAATAGAGATCCGCTAGGTTATCAGTCATCTGACGATTCATTTCTTCTGGGAAAGGAGAATACTTATCAAATGTCCTTAGGCCAGCTTCAACGTGGCCGATTCGTACCTGATTATAGAAAGCAACTAAACTTGCTGCAAAAGTTGTTGTTGTATCTCCATGAACAAGAATTATATCTGGAAGTTCTTGCTTAACAACTGGATCAAACTTTTCTAAAATTTTTCCAGTAATGTCTAAGAGGGATTGATTTTTCCCCATAATATCCAGGTCATAATGTGGCTCGATGCTAAACGTTTCAAGAACTTGATCAAGCATTTGACGGTGCTGAGCTGTCACAACTGTGATCGTCTCAATGCTGTCACTATGTTTTTGCAATTCTAACACTAAAGGGGCCATTTTAATAGCTTCTGGTCGTGTTCCAAAAACAACCATCACTTTCAGTTTCTTCATTACGCTATCCTTCTACTATAATAAAATTTGACACATCAGATTAATCTTTATATCGAATTATTGCGCAAATCAATTAATTTGATTATCTTAATTATTTTACCGTCAATTAATTTATATGTCAAATTTTTTCCAAATTATATTATTGCATTTAATTTAATTTTAACAATTTGTAACCTTTTTGTAACAATATTATTTACAACCTTTAAAAAGCCTTATTTTAGGAAATTTTAAGACTTTTCAAAAGAATCCGTATTTAAAAAAACTAAACCTTATATGTTTTTTTTGATATTTATTTTTATCTTGATAATTCAAACAATTATATTTTACCACTTTGAGGAATAAATCAAACAATTTCAAACAAAAAAATTCCTTTTTCGAATGAAAAAGGGACTGTGATTGTTGTTTACTATATTTAAAATTTAAACCTTATAAAATCTGTCTTAAAACAAATTTTTCGACAGATACAAGACCAATTCTCCGATATCTTCACAAACCGCATTCATGGCCGGTTGATGGTTCTGATACCAAACACCCGTCCCATCTGGAATATAGCCTCGTTTGATGTATAATCTCTGGGCAGGTCCATACCCTGAATGGAGCCCAACACCAAGGGTCACCTTATCCGATATGAGCCTAACTTGTTTTTCTGCTTCTTCCAGCAAGAGATTTCCAATACCTTGATTTTGAAAAGGTTCAAAGACATTAAAATCTGAGAGTTCTGGATAGATTTCTGCAAAAGGCCCCTGCTTAGCGCAGGACAAAATTGTGATATAACCCGCTAAAGCACCCTCAACCTCTGCAACTAAGACTTCTCTCTCCCCACTTTCTTGCTCCTTAAAGTATCGAGTTAAAATCTCCTCTCTACTTGGCCAACCTTGGCTGATAAATCCTCGAGATAGTTCTTGTATGTCAGATTCTTGCATTTTTCTAATTGAACATGTCGTCTTCATAAGCTGCTCCTTTATAGCTTTCTCCTACCATTATAGCACGATAATAAAGATTAAAAGAAAAAACCTAGTAAGACAAAAGAATCTTACTAGGTCAACAGGGAATCCTTTCTAACAAAATCCTATAAAAATCTGAAAAAGAGGTCCACTGGACCTCAATTCGCTCTCTCATTTCAAGGCTCGTGAAAAAAAGACCCATATGGATCTTAATTCGCTTTCTTATTTCCGAGCTCATGAAAAAGAGGTCCACTGGACCTCAACTCGCTCTCTCATTTCCATGCTCGTAAAAAAAGACCCACCCGGGTCTTAATTCGCTTTCTTATTTTCAAGCTCATGAAAAAGAGGTCCACTGGACCTCTTTTTTAATCTTCGTTTACGAAAGGCATCAAAGCCATTACGCGTGCGCGTTTGATAGCTGTTGTTACTTTACGTTGGTTTTTAGCTGAAGTTCCTGTTACACGACGAGGAAGGATTTTCCCACGTTCTGAAACGAAACGGCTAAGAAGCTCAGTATCTTTGTAATCAACATATTCAATTTTGTTTGCTGCGATGTAATCAACTTTTTTACGGCGTTTGAATCCGCCACGACGTTGTTGAGCCATGTTTTTTCTCCTTTATAGTATTAATTGTCCATTAAAATGGTAAATCATCATCTGAAATGTCCAATGGATTGGTTGCTCCAAATGGATTCTCAGAACGTGAAAAGTCTGGTACTGGGTTTGCAGGTGCCGATTGACCAGCAGTTGGTGCAGAATAAGCCCCACCTGTATGTCCTTCGCGCACTCCGCGGCTTTCCAACATTTGGAAATTCTCAGCCACGACTTCTGTTACGTAGACACGTTGTCCTTGCTGGTTATCGTAACTACGAGTTTGGATACGACCTGTGATCCCGATAAGAGAGCCTTTTTTAGCCCAGTTAGCAAGATTTTCAGCCTGTTGGCGCCACATAACGACATTGATAAAATCAGCCTCACGTTCGCCATTTTGACTCTTGAATGTACGGTTTACTGCAAGAGTAAAAGTCGCAACTGCTACATTTGATGGGGTATAACGCAACTCAGCGTCACGTGTCATACGCCCTACAAGTACAACATTGTTAATCATAATTTACCTTCTTACGCGTCAAGTTTGACGATCATGTGACGAAGAATGTCAGCGTTGATTTTTGAAAGACGGTCAAACTCTTTAAGAGCTACGTCGTCGTTTGCTTCAACGTTAACGATGTGGTAAAGTCCTTCACGGAAATCTTGGATTTCGTATGCAAGACGACGTTTTTCCCATGATTTTGATTCAACAACAGTTGCACCGTTGTCAGTCAAGATAGAGTCAAAACGTGCTACCAAAGCGTTTTTCGCTTCTTCTTCAATGTTTGGACGAATGATATAAAGAATTTCGTATTTAGCCATTGATATGTTCCTCCTTTTGGTCTAATGACCCCTAGTCTTTGCAAGGGGTAAGTGAGGTTTGCTCACAATAAACTATTATACTAGAAAAACTGATAGATAGCAAGATAAAAGTGAAAAAAGAAGATGAAAATATCTTCTTTT
>NZ_AJRC02000018.1:0-40966 GCF_000298695.2 Streptococcus sp. GMD3S
GATGTATGTTACGTAACCTTCAGAAGTTGTAGTTGGGTTGAACCATCCACGTTTGTTACCGATTGTACGATCTCCACCATAGTTTGATTCCGATACTTGAATGCTAGTTGATGATGAAACTGCTGTAACAACCGCTACGTGTCCATATCCACCGTCATTCCAACATGCAATCGCACCAACTTGTGGAGTTGATCCTGTACGGAATCCTGCAGCTGCTGCACTTGTAGC
The DNA here is from genome assembly GCF_000298695.2 of Streptococcus sp. GMD3S. Classification (GTDB taxonomy): domain Bacteria; phylum Bacillota; class Bacilli; order Lactobacillales; family Streptococcaceae; genus Streptococcus. Next base: position 229 of record NZ_AJRC02000018.1, read on the forward strand.
CCACTGCGCTCCGTTACCCCAGTAATCTCCAGCCCAAGGTGCTAATGTTTTAGCTCCCCAAGTACATTCTCCAGTTGGATAACTTGAAGCATTTGTACTGTATGTTGGACGTTGTCTAGTTGGAGTCGGAGCAGGTGCTGGAGTGTAGCTTGAATCATCATCTGATGAAGAGCTTGAAGTCGCTTGCACTTGATCTGAAAGTGTTGTATTTCCAGAAGCAACAACTGATTGTTGTTGACTTGTTTGACGTGCCTTATAAGCTGCTTCTGCTTCAGCTGCTGCTTTTGCTTCTGCCTCTGCTGCTGCTTTTTGTTCCAATAAAGTAGCTTTATCACTTTCTGCAGTAGCTTTCTCTGCAGCAAGGTTTAACTCAGCAACTTTCAACTCTGCTTGTTTTGTTGTCAATGCTTGTGCATCGTCAGCAAGTGTTTGTTGGTTCGCAATGACAGTGTTGATTGCTTCATTATTTGCAACCTGTTTTTCAGCGATAGATTTCTTATCAGCTTTCTGTTGTTCCAACATTTTGTTGTTAGCTGATACAATCTCGCTCATGGCTGCAACACGTGAAATAGCTTCCGTAATTGATTTTGAGTTTACAATTGTATTGATGTAGCTAGTTGCAGCACCGTTTGTTTGTGCGCTACGTGCTTGTTTTTCCAAAGATTCATTACGAGCAACAATGTTCTTAGAGAGCTCTGTAATTTCTCCTTCAAGTTTTTTAGATTCAGCTTGTAGAGTTTCGTTCTCAGCTTCCAAGTTCGTTTGTTGAGTTTGGATAGCTGTAACTTGCGTTTGGATTTCATCTACTTGTTTTTGAGCTTCTTTTTGTTGAGCTGTCAAATTACTAATCTTACTATCTTGAGCAGCAATCTTTTCATCAGTTGTTTCAGCGTGGACAGTTGTCAATACTGCCGCTTGAGACACTAATACTGTACTTAATAAAAGTGACGCTAAGATTTTTTTCTTCATATTGTGTAGATACTCCTTCTATTTAAGACATTACTAGTATACCAAAAAAAGACATAATAAATATTACGCCTTTGTTACATTTTTATTTCTTTCTTATAGATAACATTTTTCAAAAATATATTGGAAAATAAGCATCCATAAAAAGTTTAAAATCATTGATGGGACAAGACTGTAGACGATGAAAACTGGCATCGATTCTACTGTCAATCCCATAGCAAGGGCAAGAAGATAACTCCCCATATCAAATAGGAAACTCATCACAACTATTGTTAACATTCTTGTCCAACGGTTTAGCAAAATTACACTATTAAATTTATGGAGCGAAGCACCTATCAAGATAAATAGAAGTGTCGCAATTCCTATCAAGTGGAAAAAATAGATATCGTACACCAAACCCACTATACCGCAATAAGCTAGATAGAGATATTCTGAAACCTCAATTGTCTCAAACAAGAGAAATAAAAACAGAAAATGACTTGCTAAATGAAAGTGAGGGAAGAAGGATCCCGCTAATTGTCCAATATGTGCATCAATTAGTACGACAAAAGGGAGTAAAAAGAAAATACCAATTTGTTTTAACAGTCTCATTGCTAATTCCCCACTAACTCTACCACGTGAAGATTTTTGGTGTCAGCACTTAACTTTACTGTTACTTCCTTTGTTAGATAATCACTGCTGTGTGTTGTAGCAACAACCTCTCCAACAGGGATATCCTTAACATTAAAGTTTCCAAGCCCCCCTGTAGTCACCTTGTCTCCCGCGCTAATGTCGCTGTTGCTGTTTAATTGACTAATTTTAAGCAGTTCAGATTCCTTATCATAACCAACGATAATCCCGTAAATTTCAGTAGAACCATGCAGGATTTTAACAGAAATTTTGTCTGAATTTTCGGTGTTTGTCAATAGGTTGATCGTTGTTGAATGATCCTCCACCTTTGAAACACTACCAATCAAACCCCCGTTTGCAATGGCCAACATATTTTCAGAAGCTCCTTTTGAACTTCCCGCATCAATTGTTAACTCTTGTTTCCAAGATACTGGAGCCCGCATAATCACATCTGCTGCAATGGTTTTTGTAGCCTGCAATTTTGACTTCATATCCAGCAACTGACGTAATTGTTCATTTTCATTTTTTAAACTTTCTGATTGATTAGACTCCACCTCTAGTTGATAGAGCTGTTTTTTTAGACTCTCATTTTCATTGTAAGTCTGCGTCAAATGTCCCAAATCCGATTTGAAAGTATCAAACCACTGAAAGGGTTTTTGAACAATTCTATCTACTAAGGAAATCCCATCTCCTAGTTTCGTCACAATAGCGCTTGAATAGGTTGTCACTAATAGAACAGAAACTGCCAGAACTGTGACAAAAACGATGATTAGATATTTTGATTTTTTAAAACGGTTCATATTCCTACCTTTATACTAAAAACCTGCTACTGTGAGCTTCTTATCAATCCTACAAACCTGCTAAGATTTTAAGAAAAATAAGAAACATCCCAGTATCAAAATCACAAGAATTGCCAGTGTATCCTTTTGACTCCATCTCAACTGTCTATACTGACTTCTACCCTTTCCTCCCTGATAACCACGCGCTTCCATGGCTATTGCCAATGAATCTGCACGCTTTAAGCTCGTCGCAAAAAGAGGAATTAAAATTGGAATCATAGCCTTTACCTTTTGCACGATGCTACCTTCGCCAAAGTCAACTCCACGGGCTTTTTGAGCATTCATAATTCGCGTTGTGTCATCCATCAAGGTTGGAACAAAACGCAAACTCATTGATAACATAAGACCAATTTCATGAACGGGAACTTTCACACGTTTCAGCGGTGCTAAAAGAGCTTCAACTGCGGCTGCCAGACTCAAAGGCATGGTCGTTAATGTTAGCAAGGTTGAAAAGAAAATAATCAACACAAAACGACAGAAAATGATTCCCGCTTGTTGCAAAGCATAATCCGTTATTTTTATAAAAGAAAACTCAAATAGGACATTTCCACTTGAAATGAAAAAGAGCTGAAAAAGAGTCGTAAAAGCGATCAAGAAGAACATGGATTTTAATCCCTGAATGAAAAATGAAAGGGAAACGCCTGACAAAGCGATAAATATACCTGTCGCTACAAACAGAACGAGATTGGTGAGAGGATTATTGGCCCAAAATACAATCAAAATCAACAGGATCATGGCAAGCAATTTACTACGCGGATCCAAGCGATGAATGATGGAATCCCCCGGTATATAACGCCCTAAAATCATACTATCCATTTAGCGACTCCTTAAACTCCTCTATCTTGATTGGCAATTTTTTAAAAGCTACACCTCTATCTGCCAAACGTTTACAAAAGGCTGTTATTTTAGGCACACCTAACTGCACCTTTTCCATAGAGGCTACATCTTGGAAAACATCACTCGGTTTGCCACTTTTGACTAAACGCCCCTTTTCCATAACATAGACCTGATCAGCATACGTAGCTACATCATCCATCAAATGCGTTACCAGAACGATTGTCATTCCAGAAAGGTGGAGTTTTTTAAACAAGGTCATCAATTCTTTTCTGCCCAGAGGATCTAGTCCAGCTGTAGGCTCATCCAAAACTAAGACAGTTGGCTCCATGGCTAGCATACCTGCTATAGCCACACGTCTCATCTGACCACCCGAAAGTTCAAAAGGACTGCGCTCAAAGAGTGACTCATCGATGCCTACCAAGGCTAACTTTTCACGCGCAATTTTCTTGGCCTCTTCCTCAGAAACTCCAAAATTTTGCGGTCCAAATGCGACATCTTTCAAAACAGTCTCTTCGAAAATCTGATTTTCAGCAAATTGAAACACTAGACCAACTTGCTTTCGAATCTGACGAATTTCTTTATTGGTTGATGTAGGGGTAATGACGGTATCAAAAACTCGAACAGAACCCTTACTTGGTACCAATAGGCCATTTAAAAGCTGTAAAATCGTTGATTTCCCACTACCTGTGTGCCCTACTAAAGCTGTATAGGAACCATCCTCAATCGTCAAAGAAACATCAGTCAAGGCTGATGAAGATAGGGGAGTCCCCTCTTGATAGGTAAAGCTCACATTTTCTAGAGTAATTCCCATAACTTGTCCTCTAGCTCTCCTTCTGTCAAATAGCCATCCGGCAACTGATAACCAGTCTCTCTCAAAGATTCTCTCAATTGATTAGTAAAAGGCTCATCTAACCCTATCTGGTCAAGGTCATCCCGAGAAAAAAGTTCTCTTGGGCTGCTGGTTGACTCCACTTGGCCTTTTTTCATGACCAAGACACGGTCACTCATCGCAACTTCCTCTAAATCATGTGTAATGGAGACGACTGTCATCTGGTGGTCTTTTCGAATCTCTTGAACTGTCTGAATCAGTTCTCTGCGTCCCTCAGGATCCAACATACTTGTTGCCTCGTCCAAAATCAAAATAGCTGGCCTCAGGGCAACAACTCCCGCAATAGCCACCCGTTGTTTTTGTCCACCAGATAAACGAGCTGGTTCTCTCTTCTTAAAGTCCAGCATACCTACCAACTCCAAAGATTCAGCCACTCTCTTCTTCATTTCTTCACGAGGAAGTCCCTGGTTTTCTAAACCAAAGGCGACATCATCTTCAACAGTTGCCCCCACAAATTGGTTATCTGGATTTTGAAAAACCATACCAATTTGTCGACGCAAATCCCAAACATTCTCAGAGGACAGCAGTTGGCCATCTATCCAGATTTCCCCAGAGTCTGCTTCAAGCAATCCATCAATCAAACGGATAGTTGTCGATTTTCCACTCCCATTATGACCTACAATTGAAAGCCATTCTCCCCGTTTCACGTGAAACGAGACATTATTAACATCATAATGATCCTGGTCTTCCTTGTAACGAAAAGACAGATCTTTTACTTCAATAATCGATTTCATTTCGAACCAAATGTCCCTTTGAATACATGAGCGCTACCCTTGAAATAATCATAACCAGAGTAGATAGTGAAAAACAAAGCGATATAAAGCAACAGCTGACCAATTAAATTCCAATGTAAGAGCAAAAAGATAATGGCAAACATCTGGCTAAAGGTCTTGATTTTCCCTGGCATCGCTGCTGCTAGAACTGTCCCTCCCGTCTCAACAAGCAACAAACGCAAGCCTGTCACCGCAAGTTCACGACAGATGATAATAGCAACAACCCAAGCTGGAGCCATACCTAACTCAATCAACATGATAAAAGCTGACATAACCAACAGCTTATCGGCCATCGGATCAGCAAACTTTCCAAAGTTGCTAACTACATTCCATTTACGAGCAAGGTAACCATCAAGATAATCCGTTATACTAGCAACTGCAAAGATGATCGCTGCCAGCAAATGACTGCCTTGTGAATGGCCCAAAGTCAAAATAAGAATAAAGAGAGGTATAAAGAGAATTCTACCAATAGTTAATACATTAGGAATTTGTTCTTTTTTCATTGATTTTTCCTTAATCTGTAGTAAATGTAAGTGTCACAGTTCCAGTCTGAGTTGTCAGCTTCGAGGTGTCAATCGTTTGATTGTCCACAGTCACAGTAACTCCCTTCACTACACCTAAAGTAATGGTAACGGGGTTCTTAGTTGAAACTGTTGTTTTTACATTCTTATTGTCTGCGGACAGTGTCACACCACCCTCCAGCTCACTTCCTGAAACACTTACCCAACTAGTTGCATCTGATACTGCCAGTTGAACAGTAGCGGTTTCCTTACTCGTTTTATACCGAGCTTCAATGCGGTTTCCTTCGCCTGACACTGTAATAGTTGATTCCGTAGTAGAAGACGAGCTAGACGTCTGACTACTAGAAGATGAACTAGATGAGATTGTGGAACTAGTCGAGTTCACAACGCTATAATTAGCTGAAGAAGGACTTGGCTGAGTTTGGATGTAGTTCCAAACATAGTAAGTGACAAAAATTAAAATTGACAAAGCAAATAGAACGAAATAAAACAAGGGGAGATAAGACGTTTTTTTCTTATTTGATCGTCTGCGACCAGACAAGTCTTCTTCATCGACATCTACCTCTTCGTAGGTAATCATACTGCCTGAATCGTAGGCATCCAAAACAATTCCTTCATCTAACTCTACTGCCCAGGCATATTTTCTTAAAAAAGAACGAGCGTAGAAGGTACTAGGAAGTAAATCGAAATCATCTGCCTCCATGGCTTCTAGAAAATGCAACTGAATTTCAGTTTTTTCCTGCAATTCTTCTAAACTCAATCCCTGGTTAATTCTGGCTAAACGTAGAACCTCGCCAATTGTTTTTTTTCTCATACGTACCATTCCTTCTTTCTAGTATTAGTCATCTTTTAAGCTGGAAAGATTGTAAAATCAACTAGATCACCATTATCAATCAAACGATGTCCAGCTTCTAGAACATCCTCCAAAGTAATTTCCTGTAAAATTTTCGGAAAATCAAAAATTGTTTCTCCGCGATCCATCGGTTCGTATTGAGTTGCAATAAATTCCAAAGAGTTCATGCTACTGAAAAACTCCCCAAACATCTCACTCTTAACAAGATCTAAATGTTCCTCGGTAATATCCGCATCATTACTAAACTGACGAATCGCTTTACGAAATTGATGCGACAGAGAAACAGGCTCTTTGGTGTCCATTGTCAATATCACAAAATGAAAGCGACTGTTGACTTCAACCTCAAGTGACAATGACGCATCTAACTTCCCAGTCTCATATAACTTTTGAAAACGATCAGAAGTCCACCCAAACATCATCGTAAATAGTAATTTCAATAAAATATTGTAACGATAAGACTCAGCTTCTGTTATTTGCCCATTACCTCTAATCGCAACAGCAAGTTTAGGTGAAGAAACTTCCATCCGAAGACTATCTGTTTGCTTCACAGGCTGCAAAAGGAGTTGCTCTTTTGAAACCGTAAACTGGTTTGAAACTTCCTTTTCCTTTTTCGAAAAGTATTCCTCAACAACTTCCACATCAATATTTCCAACTAAAAACAGTGACATGTTGACAGGTTTGTAAAAGTCTGTAAAGTTCTCTTTTAAATTTGAAACTTGAATCTCAGAAATTGATTTTTCACTTCCAACTATATCTGTTGCTAAAGGAGTATCAGGATAAAGGTTGGCTAATGTTGCAAAAAACAAACGTGAGTCTGGATCATCTTGGTACATTTCTCGTTCTTGCTGGATAATATCCTGTTCCCTCAAAACTGATTCTTCTGTAAAATGAACATCTCCAACTAACTCATCTAGCAAATCTAAATTCTCTAATAGATGGTCAATTGTTGAAAAAAGATAGCTGGTCTTAGTAAAGCTTGTAAAGGCATTACTGTCCGCACCTAATCGAGTAAAAGCAGCCATTATATCCTCAGAGTTTTCTCTTTCAAACAATTTATGTTCAAGAAAATGGGCAATTCCTGCTGGATGATGACGTAAACCTTTTTCCAAGCTTGTATAAGTTGCATCTACAGAACCAAATTGAACCGTTACAAATCCATAAACCTCATTGAAATCTTGCTTAGGGAGTAAAGAAACTGTCAATCCATTTGACAATTGTGTTTTGTAGACTGTTTCCTTTACAGCAGAATAGTATTTTTCTTCAAAAGTAACCTTTGTCATTCTACTCCTTCCATAAAGTAAATCGCTTGTAACTTCAAACTGTTGGCAACTTTACAGACAGCTTCTTTATCAACACTCTCTAATTTTGCCACCAATCGATCAATATCAAAGCTTGATTTTCCAAATAGAGAATTCAAATATATTCTTTCAACTAGGGTCTGTTGATTATCTTGAGCCACCAACAAAGATCGTCGAATCATCTCCTTGGTTTGTTCAAGTTCAAAATCTGTAAAGTTACCCTTTTTCAGATCTAGCAATTGATGATTCATCATTTTTCTAGCCTGATTTCGATTTTCTCTATCGATACCCGCATACATCCTTAACAGACCATCAAACAAATCCAATTGACTAGAGACTGTGTAGGCTATTCCAGCATTTTCACGAACGTTTGTAAAAAGTTTCGAATGTGCAAATTCACCCAACAAACCATTCATAACAAGCATGGGCAAATGCTCATCATCACCATATTTTACAGGAGAATGATAGCCTAATTCTAAAATAGATTGCCCAACATTCCTCTGAACCATTCCTTCTCGTAGAACATTCGAATAAGATTGATGGTACTGGATAGTGACGCCGTTCTCTCTAGCTGTAAAGGGTAATGACTTCAGTGATTCTGTAATTTCTACTTCGTTGAAATCACCTAAGAAAAAGAAATCAATACGATCATTTTTCAGAGCATTTTGAAAGCACGTGTAGCTACTTTCCGGAGACTCATTTAAAATGCTATTTCGTAAATCACTGTATCTCAATTGAAGACGCTCATCATGGAAGAACAAGCTATCCAACTCCTTATGAGCAAAATAAAATGAATCATCCATATCAGTAGCTAGACTAGCCAATAACTGTTTTCTTTCAATTTCAAATAGGGCTGGCTCAAAAGCACCATCTTGAACTAAGGGAGCAAATAAAGTCTGTTTCACTAATTCCAAAATTCGAGAAGTCAAGACATTTTTTTTACTTAAAAAATCATCCCTCACATAGGTAAACGTTAGGTCAAGAATATGTGCCTGTCCCCTACGATAAGTACTTGTGGAAATATCTGTTCCATATAAACTTGCCAAGTATCTGCGAAATGCTTGTGATGTTGGGTAAACTTGATTTGCCGTCTCCAACATACTTGCACTTAACATACGTCCTGCTATTGTCTCAAGAGATAAGGGAGCAGTAAAACGAATAGTGATTTTATTTGTTTTAAACTTTTTGGATTGAACAAAATGTGCTGAAATTCCAGGCACTAATTCCATACCTTACCTCCTTACATATAGAGTTCTATTATACCACGAAAATCAAAATTTTTCTTGTTCTCTTTATAGCTTTAAAGAGTAAAACCGTTTTCATTTCAGCAAACTTTCCTTCAGCTATTTCAAGGGAAATATGGTATAATACCAAAGATTGAGGTGAATTATGGAATACAAATTATTTGAAGAATTTATTACGCTCCAAGCACTCCTAAAAGAACTTGGAATTATACAAAGCGGTGGTGCTATCAAATCCTTTTTAATAGATCATCAAGTTTACTTTAATGGCGAGTTAGAAAGTAGACGTGGGAAAAAAATCCGTATTGGAGATACGATTGACATTCCTGATTTAAAGATTGACATCACCTTGACAAAACCAAGTTTAAAAGAGCAAGAAGAGTATCAAGCAGATAAGATTGAGAAAGAGCGAATTGCTAAACTTGTCAAAGAGATGAATAAAGGCGTCAAGAAAGAAAAACAAAAAACTTCTTCATCGCCTAAAACCAAACAACCTCCACGTTTTCCAGGAAGATAACCATGTGGCTCCAACATTTAACAATTAAAACCTTTCGAAACTACAAAGAGGCAAAAATTGATTTCAATCCAAAATTAAATGTCTTTCTAGGTCAAAATGCACAAGGAAAAACCAATATTCTAGAAGCAATCTATTTCTTAGCCTTGACACGTAGTCATCGGACTCGTACAGATAAAAATCTCATTCATTTTGATGAAGAACAACTCCATCTTTCTGGCTTGCTACAGAAAAAAACAGGCTCTATCCCTCTAGAAATTGATTTAACACCAAAAGGGCGTGTGACTAAAGTCAATCACTTAAAACAAGCTCGCCTCTCTGACTACATCGGACATATGAATGTGGTTCTCTTCGCACCTGAAGATCTACAGTTAATTAAAGGAGCTCCCTCCGTTCGTCGAAAGTTTATAGATATAGAACTGGGACAAATTAAACCAATCTACTTGTCAGACTTGTCAAACTATAACCATATACTCAAGCAAAGAAATACTTACCTAAAATCCAGCCAAAAGATTGATGAAACATTTCTGTCAGTATTAGATGATCAGTTAGTAGAGTATGGATGTCGCGTTATAAAGCATCGAATAAAATTCATTAAAGACTTAGAGAAATTTGGTCAAAAAAAACACTTAGAAATTTCAAATAAATTAGAAGAGTTGTCAATATCTTATCAAGCATCTGTCAACTTCACTGATGAAGAACAGCTAACAAGTTCTTTTAAAATGGCTTTGGAGAAAACCAGATCCAGAGACTTATTTAAAAAGAATACTGGTGTCGGCCCTCATCGAGATGACATTACTTTCTATATCAATGGTATGGACGCTAGTTTTGGAAGCCAAGGTCAACATCGTAGTCTTGTACTTTCTATCAAACTAGCAGAGATTGAGCTAATGGAAACTATTACCAATGAGTCTCCGATACTACTGCTTGATGATGTTATGAGCGAACTTGACAATACACGGCAACTAAAATTACTAGAAACCATTTCTCAATCTATCCAAACCTTTATTACAACAACAAGTTTAGACCACTTACAAAACTTGCCAGAAAACCTTAGTATTTTCAACATCCAAAACGGTAGAATATCTGTAAATCAAAATTGACAACTATGTAAACAAAAAGAACTCCTGGATTTCAGGAGTTCTTTTTACTTCTTACATGGAGTAGTTTGGTGCTTCATTAGTAATTTGTACATCATGAGGATGGCTTTCTTTTAGACCAGCCCCAGACATTTCAATAAATTGAGCGTTGTCGTGCAATTCTTTAAGGTTAGCTGCACCACAGTAACCCATACCAGAGCGAATACCACCAAGCATTTGGAAGACAATATCAGCTGCTGCGCCTTTATAGGCAACACGGCCTTCAATTCCTTCTGGAACGAGTTTGTTTGCTTCATTGACAGAACCTTGGAAGTAACGGTCGCTTGAACCTTTCTTCATTGCAGCGATTGATCCCATACCACGGTAAGTCTTAAACTTACGTCCTTGGAAAATTTCAGTTTCACCTGGTGCTTCATCTGTTCCAGCAAACATTGAACCAAGCATAACTGCATTTCCACCTGCAGCAAGGGCTTTTACAATATCTCCAGAATACTTGATTCCACCATCAGCAATAATCGTTTTTCCATATTCGCGCGCAACTACTGCCGCATCATAAATTGCTGTCACTTGTGGGACACCCACACCTGCAATCACACGAGTAGTACAGATAGAACCTGGTCCAATCCCAACTTTGACAACATCCACACCCGCATCATAAAGAGCACGCGCACCTTCTGCAGTTGCAATATTACCAGCAATCAAAGTGCGATCTGGGAAGTGAGCACGAATTTCAGCAATTTTACGTAGAACCCCAGCAGAGTGACCATGTGCAGTATCAATAACAATTGCGTCAGCCCCTGCTTCAAAGAGAGCCTCTGCACGTTCAAATGTATCTGAAGTGACACCCACCGCACCAGCAACTAGAAGACGACCAAATTCATCTTTGGCAGCATTTGGAAACTCAATAACTTTTTCAATATCCTTAATAGTAATCAAGCCAGAAAGACGACCTTCTTCGTCAACCAATGGAAGTTTTTCAATACGGTGTTCTTGAAGAATATGTTCAGCTGTTGCAAGATCTGTACCCACAGGAGCAGTAACAAGATTTTCACTGGTCATATGGTTTGAGATTGGTTGATTGTAATCTGAAATAAATCGAAGATCTCGGTTTGTTAGAATACCAACCAATTTACGATTTTCAAGTGTTTCTACAACTGGAACACCACTGATACGGTAACGTCCCATCAGTTCGTCTGCCTCAGCAATGGTATGTTCTGGAGTCAAGAAGAATGGATCAATAATAACACCATTTTCAGAACGTTTTACCTTGCGAACTTCATCCGCCTGTTGCGCAATAGACATATTTTTATGGATTACTCCAAGACCACCCGCACGAGCAATAGCAATAGCCATTTGACTTTCTGTGACTGTATCCATGGCGGCTGTTATAATTGGGATATTTAAAGTCAGATTATCTGCCAATTTTGTTGTTAAATCTGCATCATTAGGCAACACATGACTTTCTGCTGGAATGAGCAATACATCATCAAAGGTAAAACCTTTTTTTAAAAATTTAGTATCCCAATTAGACATTGAAGTTTCCTCTTTTCTTTCTTTTTGAGCTTGACTCTTTTTGTATTGTATCTATCATACCATTCTATGAAAATTTGTCAATTATATTTATGGTAGAAATCATAAAAAAACTATCCCTGTGAACCTATGGAAGAGATAGTTTTACGATTCATATTTTATCCATTATTTAAAATAATTTAGTCCCATTGCTTTCTTAACTTCAGATAAAGTTTGCCCCGCAACCTCACGCGCTTTCTCACTACCTTTTTGAAGCATATTGTACACTTCTCCCATATCCTTAGCAAATTCAATACGGCGCTCACGAATAGGACCAAGTTCGCGTTCTAATATTTCAAGTAGATAACGTTTCGTTTTTACATCACCAAGACCTCCACGTTGATAATGCTCTTTCATATTCACAATTTCTTGAGCATCTTCTGGACGACCAAACACATCTAGATAATGGAAAACCATATTTCCTTCAATCTTACCTGGATCCTCCACTCGAATATGATTCGGATCAGTATACATACTCATGACTTTTTTACGCAATGTATCCGCATCATCTGCTAGATAAATACCATTATTAAGGGATTTAGACATTTTAGCATTTCCATCTAAACCAGGCAAACGTCCTGCTCTCTCATTTTCTGGATAAATACCTTCTGGTTCCACCAATACCTCACAGTTATATGCGTTATTAAAGGAACGAACAATTTCACGAGTTTGCTCAATCATTGGTTTTTGGTCTGTTCCTACAGGAACATAATTGGCCTTAAAGGCTGTGATATCAGCTGCTTGCGCAATCGGATAAACCAAAAATCCTGTCGGAATACTTTCTCCAAACCCTTTCTGAGCAATCTCTGTTTTCACTGTAGGATTGCGCTCCAAACGTGCTAATGAAACTAGATTCATATAGTACATAGACAGCTCAGCCAACTCTGGAATCTGACTTTGAATAAAGATAGTTGATTTACTTGGATCCAATCCAACTGCTAAGTAATCTAAGGCAACATTCCCAATCGATTCTACAATCGTTTGAGGGTCTTTAGCGTGATCTGTCAATGCTTGTTGGTCCGCCAAAAAAACAAACATCTCATACTTGTCTTCTTCCTGCAGTAATACTCTATTTTTAAGACTCCCAACATAATGTCCAATATGCAGTTTTCCTGTTGGGCGATCTCCTGTTAAAATAATGGGTTTCGTCATTTTTTTCTCCTTCGAAATGGTCTCTTCAATTATAGCATTTTTTTGTTAAAATAACAGAAAATTATTTAAATCAAACAACTAACTCATTGTAAACGAACCTGTAAACTTAGTTGACATAAAATTGACAAATAAAAATTTGAATATTTCTCTCTTTTCTAGTAGAATAAATGTATTACATATTATAGGAGAAAAACATTGCTTACAGTATCTGATGTTTCACTACGTTTTAGTGATCGCAAACTTTTTGATGATGTCAATATCAAATTTACAGAAGGAAATACATACGGATTAATTGGTGCTAATGGTGCTGGGAAGTCTACATTCTTAAAAATCTTAGCTGGTGATATCGAGCCAACAACTGGTCACATCTCTCTTGGTCCAGATGAACGTCTCTCTGTTCTCCGTCAAAATCATTTTGACTATGAAGACGAGCGAGTTATTGATGTCGTCATTATGGGAAATGAAAAACTTTACAACATCATGAAAGAAAAAGATGCCATTTACATGAAGGAAGATTTTTCAGATGAAGATGGTGTGCGTGCTGCCGAACTCGAAGGTGAATTTGCCGAACTTGGAGGTTGGGAGGCAGAGAGTGAGGCGTCTCAACTACTTCAAAATCTTAATATTCCAGAAGAATTGCACTATCAAAACATGAGCGAATTAGCCAATGGTGAAAAAGTGAAGGTTCTCCTTGCTAAAGCACTTTTTGGTAAACCAGATGTTCTTCTCTTGGACGAGCCAACCAACGGTTTAGATATCCAGTCTATTACTTGGTTAGAAGACTTCTTGATTGACTTTGATAACACCGTTATCGTTGTATCCCATGACCGTCACTTCTTAAACAAAGTATGTACTCATATGGCCGACCTTGACTTTGGAAAAATCAAACTCTATGTCGGAAACTACGACTTCTGGAAGGAATCTTCTGAGCTTGCTGCTAAATTGCTAGCAGACCGTAATGCCAAGGCAGAAGAAAAAATTAAGCAATTGCAAGAATTCGTTGCTCGCTTCTCTGCCAACGCTTCTAAGTCAAGACAAGCAACGTCTCGTAAAAAAATGCTTGACAAGATTGAATTAGAAGAGATTGTGCCATCTAGTCGTAAATATCCATTTATCAACTTTAAAGCAGAACGTGAGATTGGTAATGATCTCTTGACAGTAGAAAATCTAACTGTAAAGATTGATGGCGAAACTATCCTAGACAATATTAGTTTCATCTTGCGTCCAGGTGATAAGACAGCTCTTATTGGACAAAATGACATCCAAACGACTGCATTAATTCGTGCAATCATGGATGACATCGACTATGAAGGAACTGTCAAGTGGGGAGTTACTACTAGCCGTTCTTACTTGCCAAAAGACAACTCGGCTGATTTTGCAGGAGGAGAGTCAATCCTTGACTGGTTGCGTCAATTTGCAAGTAAAGAAGAAGATGACAATACCTTCCTACGTGGTTTCCTTGGTCGTATGCTCTTTTCTGGAGATGAGGTTAACAAACCTGTAAACGTCTTGTCAGGGGGAGAAAAAGTACGTGTCATGCTTTCAAAACTCATGCTCTTGAAATCAAATGTCCTTGTACTTGATGATCCAACAAATCACTTGGACTTGGAATCTATCTCAAGCTTGAACGATGGATTGAAAAACTTTAAAGAATCAATCATCTTTGCCAGTCATGACCACGAGTTTATCCAAACTTTGGCAAACCATATCATTGTTTTGTCTAAAAATGGCGTCATTGATCGTATCGATGAAACCTATGATGAATTCCTAGAAAATGCAGAAGTACAAGCAAAAGTTAAAGAACTTTGGAAAGACTAAATAAGACTTCAAAACTCAGTTGGGGTAACCAACTGAGTTTTCTATCATTCTACGAGGTAACATGAAATCATTTTTTAAAACATATTGGACCTATTTTGTTTCTTTCATCATTCCTTTAGTAATTATGACTGGAGTATACCTAACTCAAGGTATCTACTGGAATAGCGATTCATCTCCACTATTAGGAGATGGTTTCCATCAATACGTTATTTTTGATGTGGCTTTACGAAATATTTTACATGGAAATGGTAGTTTGTTTTACACCTTTACAAGTGGCCTCGGACTGAATTTCTATGCTCTATCTAGTTATTACTTGGGTAGTTTTCTCTCACCTCTGGTTTACTTTTTTAATCTGTCGAATATGCCAGATGCTGTTTATCTGACCACTCTCTTAAAATTTGGATTGATTGGTCTGTCAACCTTCTTTAGTTTGACTAGATTATTTAAAGATATCCCAAAATTTTTAAAACTTGCCTTATCTACTTCCTATGCTCTAATGAGCTTTACCGTTAGTCAGTTAGAGATAAAAACCTGGCTAGATGTTTTTATCTTAATTCCTTTAATTATAACTGGTTTATACCTACTTATAACACAAAAGAAGCGCCTACTATACTTTACAAGTTTGTCAATCTTATTTATTCAAAATTATTATTTTGGGTATATGACAGTATTGTTTCTTATTTTCTGGTATCTCTGCCAAATTTCTTGGGACTTTAAAACTCGAAAATCATCTTTTCTTGATTTTGTTGTTACCTCCTTTTTAGCTGGAATGGCTAGTTTGATTATGACTCTTCCTACACTGTTTGATTTACAAACTCATGGAGAGAAGTTGACTGCTATCACAAAATTAAAGACAGATAGTAGCTGGTATTTGGATATTTTTGCAAAACAATTCATTGGATCTTTTGATACAACTAAGTATGGATCTATACCAATGATTTTTGTTGGATTGCTTCCCTTTATTTTAACCATTCTATTTTTCACAATAAAATCCATAAAGTTTCACGTGAAACTTACCTATGCAATTTTCTTTACTTTTTTAATAACAAGCTTTTACATAGAAGCACTTGATTTATTTTGGCAGGGGATGCATACCCCAAATATGTTTTTGCATCGCTATGCTTGGATTTTTTCCACTCTGTTAATTTATACTGCAGCAGAAGTATTAAATCGTCTGAAAGAACTGAAGCTATGGAATCTATTTGTCTCACTTTTTCTTGTACTAACAGGATTTTTGGCTACTGTCTATTTTAAATCACACTATTCTTTTTTAACTGATTTGAATATCCTGCTCACTCTTGAATTTCTACTAGTTTATGCTCTTTTACTTCTTGCAGTCATTAGAAAATTTATCTCTATAAATCTATTTGCAATTCTTTTGTCTTTATTTATAACAGTTGAGATAAGCTTAAATGCTTCATCTCAAATGGAAGGAATAGCTAAAGAATGGGCCTTTGCTTCTCGTAGCGCCTATAATAGAGATATCACCGCTATGGAATCCATTCTAAACCAAATTGACAATCCATTTACACGTACTGAAAAACTGCAAATTCAGACTGGAAATGACAGTATGAAATTTAACTACAATGGAATCTCTCAATTTTCGTCTGTACGAAATCGCTCAGCTAGCACTAGTTTGGATAAACTGGGATTCAAATCCTCTGGAACCAACCTCAATCTCCGTTATGTAAATAACAGTCTTTTAGCAGACAGTTTATTTGGAATCCAGTACAATATTTCTGAAACTTCACTTGATAAGTATGGCTTTCAAGAGATTTATCAAAAGGATCATTTAACCTTATATAAAAATCAACTCTCTTTACCCATTGCCTTTGCCACTCAATCTATTTACACAGATGTAAACTTTAACAATCACACTCTAGATAATCAGGCTTTATTTATAAACCAGCTTGCTAATCTCAACTTAGATTACTTCTCCCAAATAGCATCTGGTAAAACAGATACTTCAGATGGTTTAACCAGCATCACAGGTTCTGCGAATGAAGATGCAAAGATTGATTATCAAATTGAGGTTCCTCAAAATAGTCAAGTCTATCTCTCTTTTTCAAATCTTCATTTTACAAACGATAAGCAAAAGAAAGTTGACATCATTGTCAATGGAGAAAAAAAGACTTTTACAACTGACAATGCATTTAATTTCTTTAATTTAGGTTATACTGAAGAACAAAAAACTTTCAATATCAGTGTTAGTTTCCCTGGAAATTCTCAGGTGTCATTTGAAGCTCCAACCTTCTATCGTTTAGATACTCAGGCCCTAACTGAAGCAATCCAAAAAATTAAAGAACAACCTGTAGAAGTATCCACCTCTAAAAATAAAGTCTTTGCTACATATGAAGTCAAACAAGATACCTCTATTTTCTTCACTATTCCTTATGACAAAGGTTGGTCTGCATACCAGGATGGGAAAAAACTTGAAATCAAGCAGGCTCAAACTGGTTTTATGAAAGTTGATGTTCCAAAGGGAAAAGGCACCATTACACTTTCCTTTATCCCCAATGGTTTTGTTATTGGAGCAGCCTGCTCACTAACTGCCCTTCTTCTTTTTGGGATCTATAATCACAGACGAAATTTATCTAAGACAGAAAAAGATTGACCAAGGAATTGGTCAATCTTTTTAATCTTCTTCCATTTTCTTAGGTTGATAAGCTAGCATACCTAAAGCAGCAAAGAAAACTAGTGTTATAATAAGGAAAATCACTTGGTGATGAATATTTCCTGTCATAGAGATTGTTTGTCGTAAACCTGATACAGAGTAACTCATTGGTAACCAAGGATTGACACCCTTAAAGAAATCATTTGTTAAAGCAAGGGGATAGGTCCCTGCACTTGATGCTAACTGTAATAAAAGTAAAATAAGAGAGAAGAAAGCTCCAATACGGCTATTCCAAGTTGTTAAAGCTGTCACCATAGACATGAAAGCTAAACTTGTGATTATAATTAGAATCAAGGTCCTCATCTCATGGTTCGCAGTCAATCCAATAAGATGGACACCTCCATAAACTAAAACACCTGCTAAGACAGCTATAATCCCATTTATTTCAGAGCGAGACTTCAACCAAGCCCAACGACTCTCTGGATGACGTCCAGAAGGCAACTTAGCAAAAATCATATTGGTAGATATAGCAGCAACAAAAAGAGCAACTGATATCATATAAGGAGCCATAGCAATCCCATTTACAGGGACTTGGTCATTGTCTGTTTTTGAGAGAACTAGAGGTTCAGATAATGTTTCTGCATTTTTAGATTCTGTCGAAGCTGATTTAAGTTGAGTATTTGCATTACCTAATCCTTGTCCTAATGAATCAACTCCTGTCTGTAAATCTTCAAGACTAGAGGTTAAGGTTGTTCCACCATCTGCTAGTTTTCCAGCACCATCTGCAATCTTCATAGCGCCACTTCCTAGTTGAGATGCTGCAGAAAGTAACTGTGTTGATTTATCTGTTAATTGACCAGAGCCAAATTGTAATGTAGTAAGACCTGCTATCAGCTCTGGGCTCTTATTGTTCAATTGAGCAGAACCAGATGACAAACTTTCTATACCTGATACTAATTCTGGAGCTTTTCCAGCTAACGCATCTACTCCAGCTGTCAAGGTTGATGTATTTTCTGTCAACTTACTTAATCCAGAAACTAATTTATCTAGACTAGTTGTTAAACTTGTATTCTTTTCACTTAGTTGATTAGCACCAATAGAAATAGTATCCAGTCCTTTAGTATAGTTTACAACACCTTTTTCAATTGACTGACTTCCAGGAACTAACTGATTATTTACAGAAGTTTGTAATGTTGTAAATCCATTTGACAATGTTGTCAAGGAGCTAGATGCTGCAGGTAAGAGTTGATTTGCTTTCGTCTGCACATCAGATAGATTAGATACTTGTTGTTCTGAATTCTCTATACTTTCTTTTAATCCTCCTACTGTCATTAAAATTGTTTTTGCCGACTCAATAGTAGAATTAGAATTTTTAGAAATAGCTTCTGTCAGTTCTTTCTTTTGTTCCTCTGTAAGAGATTGATAAGTAGCTGTTGATTGAAGGTTTGCAAGAGTTTTCTCTTGTTCTGTCTGACTTTTGGTCACAATATCCTGAGCAAGAGTTGTTAGATTTGGCAAAGCTTCTGACAATGTACTTTTCAGTTGAGTATTATCTGATATTGTAAGAGCTTGTAGTGTTTTATTTAGTTCTCCTAAGCTTGTTGCCAATTGCGCTATTTCTTCATTTTGTTGAGATGAGGACTCTAATTGGCTTGAAATTTCTTTAATACCAGTATTTAATTGCTCCATTCCATCTCTTAGTGTATCTGATTGATTGGATAATTGACTTGTTCCGTTAGAAAGTTCTTTCACACTATTTGTATAAGCATTTACACCAACTGAAAATTGATTGAGACCTGTATCCAGTTGTGAAACGCCACCTGTATAAGACTTTATACCTGTATTTAGCTGATTTACACCTGTCACCAACTCAGGAGTTTTTGAAGCTAATTGACCAAGTCCAGTGTCAACTTGTGAGACAGCATTTGTATAACTTTGTAAACCACTATTAAAAGTTCCTAAACCAATATGTAATTGCTCTATAGCAGACACATAGCTAGATAAGCCTTTTGTAAATTGATCCGCTCCATTTGAAAAAGTTACACTTGAGTTAGCTAGAGTATTAAGATTTGTTGTCAATGTTTGACTTCCCGTCACCAACTGATCGGCTCCATTAGCTAATTGTTCACTTCCTTCAGCTGCCTTATTTATTCCAGACTTCAAATCATTCATTTTTTGAAATAAAGCCTTAGTGTACGTTTCAGTAACATTAGTAGAGACGGTTTGTTTTAATTGTGTCATTGCAGAATCACTCATCTTACTTGCAATAAAGCTATGCCCACTTGACGTCTGATAATCAATCTGCATCTGTTCAGGATGATTCGTTAGGATAGAAGTAGCTTTTTCAGATAGATCACTTGGTAAAGTCACTACCATGTAGTAGTCACCATCTTCTAGTCCTTTTTCCCCTTCCTCTTCATTAACAAAGTGAAAATCTAAAGCCTTATTTTCTTTTAAATTAGACACCATGTCTTCACCAATTCTCATTGTCTGTCCATTATAAGAAGCTTCCTTATCTTTATTGACAACTGCCACAGGTAACTCCGATACTTGACCATATGGATCCCACATGGACGATAAAAATATAATGTTGTATAAAGCTGGAATGAGAGAAATCCCTATCATTACAATGATAAAGGTCGGTTTTTTAAATATTGCTTTCCATTCTTTAAACATGTTTCCTCCTTTTTTACACATATTGTCTAAAATTTTGATATAATAGATTATACATCAAAAAATCTAAATTACAAGGTAAAAAATATTTTTTTAGACACATAGTCTATTTTTGTTTACAAGGAGGAATTATGAAAGAAAGTAACAAACGTTTAAAAACAAAACGAATTATCGAAAATGCCATGGTTCAATTATTGATGGACCAGCCCTTTGATCAAATTTCTACTGTCAAGTTAGCAGAAAAAGCCGGAATTAGTCGTTCCAGCTTTTACACTCACTACAAGGATAAGTATGATATGATTGAACTCTACCAAAGTAAGCTATTTCATACCTTTGAGTATATTTTCCAAAAACATGCTCATCACAAAAGAGATGCTATTTTAGAAGTATTTGAATATTTAGAGTCTGAGCCACTCTTGGCTGCACTCTTATCTGAAAATGGGACAAAAGAAATCCAAAATTTCTTGAGAAATAAGCTTCACATTATGCTTAGCACCGACCTTCAGAAACGCTTTATGAAATTACAACTCACTCCAATAGAATTAGAATACAGCAGTATTTATCTAACAAATGCCCTATTTGGTGTTTGCCAGACTTGGATTGCTCACGGAAAAAAAGAAAGTCCGCAAGAAATGACAGACTTCCTTATGAAAATGTTAGGTGATGTCAACTAAAAAAGAACACCATTGGTGTTCTTTTTTTTATCTGACTCCGCCAGTAGGACTCGAACCTACGACATCATGATTAACAGTCATGCGCTACTACCAACTGAGCTATGGCGGATAAAATAGTCCGTACGGGATTCGAACCCGTGTTACCGCCGTGAAAAGGCGGTGTCTTAACCCCTTGACCAACGGACCATCTATCTGTAGCAGATATAACCATTATATCAATTTCTTACTAATTGTCAATCACTTTTTAGATTTTTTCTCTAGAATATCTTTTAGTTTGCGAACTTTCAAACGGGTAATCGGGCAACGATGATCTTCATAAAAGACAACTTCTAAATTCTTTCGATCAATTTCTCTCACATTTCCCACATTGACAAGGAAAGATTTATGGGAGCAATAAAATCGCTGGGTATGTTTGTCCTTTTCCTGAATATCTGTCATAGTTCCATAGAATTCTTTAGCAAAATTCTTACCAATAATCCGAAGTTTATGAGAAACTCCTGTGGTTTCGATATACAAAATGTCATGGTAAGGAATTTTCAAATCATTTCCCTTATAGTTGTAATCAAAATAGTCTACAACATCTTCGTTTTCAAGCAGCATACTCTTAGTGTAAAAAATACTCTGCTCGATACGTTTTTTGAACAATTCATCATTGATGTCTTTGTCTACAAAATCTAGAGCTGATACCTGGTATTTGTAAGTTAAGGTAGCAAATTCAGATCGACTGGTAATAAAGACAATAATAGCATAAGGATTGTGATGACGGATAAACTGAGCCACTTCAAAGCCTTTTTTCTCGATTCCATGAATATCGATATCTAGGAAATAAAGCTGATTTACTTCATCATTTTCGATATATTCCTTAAACTCACGAACTTTTCCTGTTGTCTTATATGAAATAGGAATATTCGATTCTTCCGAGATTTCATTTAATATTCTCTCTAGTCTCACTTGATGTTCAATAACATCTTCTAAAATTAATACTTTCATTCGAATTCCCTCTTAAATCTAATAATTTGTCTAAATGTGTTGTCTTCCATCTCTGTTTCTAAAATAATGTTGTCATACTTATCTAAAATCTCCTTGACATTATTAAGTCCTAGACCTCTATTTCTTCCCTTGGTAGAGAAACCTAAGGCAAATAAATCCTCTGAAGGCGTCATAGTGATTTTGCATGAATTCTGGATAACTATAACTGTTTCAAAATCCATTTTAATGACTGCAACTTCCATTTGTTTCAAATAACTATCTGCAGCACCTTCAACAGCATTGTTTAATAAAATGCTCATGATACGAACAAGATCAAGTAAATCTATTGACAGTCTAGTAATGATATCCTTTACTTCCAATGTAAACTCTACATCATTTTTTCGTGCATAGACAATCGATTGAGCAATTAAACTTCGTAAAGCAGAATCTTCTATATTATTTAAATCAAAGTAAGTATATTTTTCTGACCTCAATTTCTGATTTGCTTTTACTAAGACTTCATTGTAAACCCTGTTAATTTCTTGTAAATCTCCACTGTCAATCGCCATTTGCATGCTAACAAGCATCCCTGCATAGTCATGACGAAAACCTCGAATTTCATTATACAACTCCACAATTTCATCAGTATAAGTCTGTAAATGCTTTTGTTCAAATTTCTTTTGTTTTAGAGCAATCTCTTTTTCAATTTGAACCTTGTGAGAATTCATTGCAAAGAAAATCAATAACAAGCAAATAAAAACAATGGTTGATAAAATACTTCCGAAGCTATTTAAATGATGAGTTGTACTTACTATATCTGAAATAAACAATAAAATATGCAAACCAAAGAAAGCAACTATTACTTTTTTTAAAAAAGGGTACAGATAATCTTTATCAAAATAAGTAAGTTCTAAATGGAAATAAGTAATAATTTTTTTAATAATAAAATATGTTAGTAATAGTACTCCTAAATAAAACATCACTTCATGTTCTATCACAAAAGCATCACCTGTTATAGAGGATAGGGTTACTGATAAAAAAGTATGTGTACTATGATATAATAAAGACAATAGTAAACTGATAAACATTCCTTTATGCTTATCATACTTCTTTAAAACTACTATAGAAGTATATAGAATAAAAGGAAATATAAACTTTTCAATCCCTAACCCAGCTAATGAAATAAAGTCAAAGAAAAATTCAGCTACAGACTGATATACAAATATACAAGCTATAAATAAATATCTTTCTTTTTTAGTTACTTTACAAATTAATTCATAGCTTATTGTTAAAATAAAAATATGAAGAATAACTATTCCAAATCCTAATAAACTCATCCTATCACCCTATAATATTACTACTTTGTCCTATTTGAAAAAAGATGTTTAAAAAAGTAAGGTAGTCTTTTATCTCCACCTCGAATCTCCTGCAATTCTGCCTCTGTTACTTCTTTAAATTGTTCCAACTTTACTGTATTTTTCATAATGAAATCTCCTGTATTATTTTTTCTTGTAAGTTAACTTACACATCTATTATACAAAATGAAGACCATGTAAGAAAAAATTCTTCCCAACTGTACATTTTTGCACCTGAAACGCACTTTTTTAAGAAAAAAGCTGGGATTTATCCCAGCTTCGCATCTAAAATTGATCCCAGCAGGATTCGAACCTGCGACCGTTCGCTTAGAAGGCGAATGCTCTATCCAGCTGAGCTATGAGACCTAACATGACCATTCTATCAAAAAACAAGAGCTAAGTCAATCTTCTATTTGTGGTAAGGAGAACCCTGTTGAATTGTAAAAGCACGGTAAATTTGTTCAACTAAAACTAATCTCATTAACTGATGTGGTAATGTCAGACGTCCAAAACTGACAGAAAGATTGGCCCTATTTTTTACAACAGGAGCTAGACCCAAACTTCCTCCAATGATAAAAGTAAGCGTTGAGTAGCCTTTTATAGAAGCTTGCTCTAGTTGCTTACTCAATTCCTCTGAGGAGAGTGTTTTTCCTTCAATGGCTAGTACAACGACAAAGTCTCTTTCTCCAACCTTAGAAAGAATTCTTTCACCTTCTGTTTCCAAGATTTTTTGATTTTCTAATTCACTGGCTTTGTCAGGTGTCTTCTCATCAGTGAGCTCAATCATTTCTAATTTGGCGAAACGTGAAATTCGTTTGGTATATTCAGCAATACCATCTTTAAGGTATTTTTCTTTTAATTTTCCCACTGTTACAATTTTTATTTTCATTCTTCTATTCTATCATATCCACACTTCATTTCACATCTTATACACACAAAAATCATTCAAAATTACTAGTGAATTCACAGAATAAAGTAAGTTATCCACAACTTGTGTAAAACTTTAAGCTTTTAAGTTTGGATTAAGTTAATAGTTTTATAATCTGAGTAAATAAATAACAAACGGAGGCGTTTATGAAACACTTACAAAAATTTTACAAAAAAGGAGTTAAAGTTCTTGCAATCATTCTAATCGGATTTTTAAGTGGTGCCTTAGGAAGTTTCGTAACATTGCAACTTTATCAAAAACAAGGAAATCAAGCTACGAATAATAATTCTGGCACTGTCACTCAAACATCCTATAAAAATGAAAATTCAACCACTCAAGCAGTAAATAAAGTTAAGGATGCTGTTGTCTCAATCATTACTTATTCTTCTTCTAGCAGTAGACAAAGTAGTGTATTTAATGCTGATGACACTAACTCTGATTCAGACAATCAACAAATCGCAAGTGAGGGATCAGGTGTCATCTATAAAAAGGATGATAAAGATGCCTATCTTGTAACTAATACTCACGTTATCAATGGAGCTTCAAAAGTTGATATCCGCTTAGCAGATGGTACCAAGGTTCCTGGTGAAATTGTCGGATCTGATACCTTCTCTGATATTGCTGTCGTTAAAATTTCTTCAGAAAAAGTTACAACAGTGGCAGAATTTGGGGATTCAAGTCAACTTAGTGTTGGAGAAACAGCGATTGCTATCGGTAGTCCTCTAGGTTCAGAATATGCTAATACAGTTACACAGGGGATTATTTCAAGTCTTAATCGAAATGTTTCTCTAAAATCTGAAGATGGTCAAGCTATTTCAACAAAAGCCATTCAAACAGATACAGCCATTAACCCTGGTAACTCTGGTGGTCCACTTGTAAACATTCAAGGACAAGTAATTGGTATTACATCAAGTAAAATTGCAAGTAATGGTGGAACATCTGTAGAAGGTCTTGGTTTTGCAATTCCTTCAAACGATGCACAAAATATCATTAAACAGCTTGAAAGTGATGGTAAAGTAACTCGTCCTGCTCTTGGAATTCAAATGGTTAATCTATCAAATGTTGGAGCTAGTGATCTTAGAAAACTTAACATTCCAAGTGGTCTCACTTCAGGTGTAGTTGTTCGATCTGTTCAAAACAATATGCCAGCAAATGGACATCTTCAAAAATATGATGTCATTACCAAAGTTGATGACAAAGAGATTGCCTCATCAACAGACCTACAACATGCTCTTTACAATCATGCTATCGGAGATACTATCAAAGTAACCTACTACCGTAACGGTAAGGAGGAAACAACCTCAATTAAACTAGATAAGAATTCTAGTGATTTAGAGTCTTAATTGACATCAGTGTAAAGAAAACTTTACAGAAAGTAAAAGATATGTTAGTGTAGAATCATGGAAAAATTTGAAATGATTTCTATCTCTGAAATACAAAAGAATCCTTACCAACCTCGAAAAGAATTTGATGTAGAAAAATTAAAGGAATTGGCTCAGTCAATCAAAGAAAATGGGCTCATCCAACCAATCATCGTTCGTCAATCTCCTGTAATTGGTTATGAAATCCTTGCAGGAGAGAGACGATATCGGGCTTCTCTCTTAGCTGGTCTTACTTCTATTCCAGCCGTTGTAAAGCACCTCTCAGATCAGGAAATGATGATTCAGTCTATCATTGAGAATTTGCAGAGAGAAAATTTAAATCCTGTTGAAGAAGCACGCGCCTACGAATCTTTAGTAGAAAAAGGATTTACTCACACTGAGATAGCAGATAAAATGGGGAAATCTCGTCCTTATATCACTAATTTTATTCGTTTGCTTTCCCTACCAGAATATATCTTAACTGAAGTAGAAAATGGAAAAATTTCTCAAGCGCATGCACGTTCACTAGTTGGTTTGGACAAAGAGCAGCAAGACTATTTCTTCCAACTAATTAAAAATGAAGACATCTCTGTGAGAAAGCTAGAATCACTTCTTACAGAGAAAAAACACAAGAAGCAACTAAAAAATGATTCTTTCATCAAAGACGAAGAAGATAAATTAAAAAAACTACTCGGTTTAAGTGTAGAAATTAAACTTTCAAAAAAAGATACTGGAAAGATTATTATCTCCTTTTCAAGTCAAGAAGAATACGATAGAATTATTAACAGCCTGAAATAAGGCTGTTCTTTTATTTTCTCAACTCACAAATTTATCCACCAATTTTTTTATCAAAAAGCCTACTAAATCAAGGATTTTCTTATTTATCCCCAACCTGTGGATAAATACTGCTAACATTGTGGATTCTTTTCCCCAATCTGTGGAAAAATCCTATTATCTATGGTAAAATAAGTCTAGCACTAAACTACTAAAATCATAGTAAAGGAGGAAAATTAGTTGAAAGAAAAGCAATTTTGGAATCGTATTTTAGAATTTGCTCAAGAAAGATTGACTCGATCTATGTATGATTTCTATGCTACACCTGCTGAACTCATCAAAGTAGAAGAAAATACAGCTACTATATTTCTACCGAGATCAGAGATGGAAATGGTGTGGGAAAAGCAATTAAAAGATATTATCATTGCTGCTGGTTTTGAAATTTATGATTCTGAAATCAAACCTCACTATATTTTCACTAAACCTCAGAGTACAGAATCTCCTCAAGTAAATGATACGAATAGTGTCTCTACTTACGATTACACACCTGCACTACCAACGATTCCCTATTCCGAAACAGGGTTAAAAGAAAAATATACCTTTGATAACTTTATTCAAGGTGATGGTAATGTTTGGGCGGTGTCTGCTGCACTAGCTGTATCTGAAGATTTAGCTCTGACTTATAATCCTCTTTTCATCTATGGAGGACCTGGTCTTGGAAAGACTCACTTACTCAATGCGATTGGAAATGAGATTTTGAAAAATATTCCTGATGCGCGTGTCAAGTACATTCCTGCCGAAAGCTTTATCAATGACTTTCTTGAACACTTGCGACTTGGGGAAATGGAAAAGTTCAAAAAGACTTACCGTAGCCTTGATCTCTTATTGATCGATGATATCCAATCTCTCAGTGGCAAAAAAGTCGCGACCCAGGAAGAATTTTTCAATACCTTCAATGCTCTTCATGATAAACAGAAACAGATTGTCCTAACCAGTGATCGAAGTCCTAAACACCTAGAAGGCCTTGAGGAAAGACTTGTTACACGCTTTAGCTGGGGATTGACGCAAAATATCACCCCTCCTGACTTTGAGACACGTATCGCCATTCTTCAAAGTAAAACAGAGCACTTGGATTACCATTTCCAAAGTGATACTCTAGAATACTTGGCTGGCCAATTTGATTCAAATGTTCGAGAATTGGAAGGAGCAATCAACGATATCACTTTAATTGCCAGAGTGAAGAAGATTAAGGATATTACTATTGATATTGCTGCGGAAGCTATTAGAGCACGTAAGCAAGACGCCCGCCAGATACTTGTTATTCCAATTGAGAAAATCCAAACTGAAGTTGGTAATTTTTATGGAGTGAGTGTCAAAGAAATGAAGGGGACGAGACGAGTTCAAAACATCGTTTTAGCACGTCAAGTTGCCATGTATCTAGCTAGAGAACTGACAGATAACAGTCTTCCAAAAATCGGAAAAGAATTTGGTGGAAAGGATCACACCACCGTGATTCATGCCCATGCTAAAATCAAATCATTGATTGACGAAGACGATAATTTACGTTTAGAAATAGAAGCAATCAAAAAGAAAATTAAGTAGCTTGTGGATAACTTTTCCTTTCTTATCTTTTTTATCCACATTTTTTAAACAAGCTTAGAAGCTTAAGTTTACTAAATAGCACCCAGTTTTCCACAAAATTCACACATACTATTATTACTATTAACTTTCTAATACTAAAAATAAATAAAGGAGAATCCATGATTCATTTTTCAATTAATAAAAATTTATTTCTACAAGCTTTAAATACCACAAAACGAGCAATTAGCTCAAAAAATGCTATTCCGATTTTATCGACAATCAAAATTGATATTAGCAATGAAGGAATTACTTTAATTGGATCAAATGGTCAAATTTCTATTGAAAATTTCATTTCTCAAAAAAATGAAGATGCTGGTCTTTTGATTACTTCTTTAGGTTCGATTCTTCTAGAAGCTTCTTTCTTTATCAATGTTGTATCTAGTCTTCCAGATGTAACGCTTGATTTCAAAGAAATTGAACAAAAACAAATTGTCTTAACAAGTGGTAAATCAGAAATTACCCTAAAAGGAAAAGATAGCGAACAGTACCCACGAATCCAAGAAATTTCAGCAAGCACACCTTTGGTTCTTGAAACCAAACTACTCAAGAAAATTATCAATGAAACAGCTTTTGCTGCAAGTACGCAAGAGAGTCGTCCCATCTTAACAGGTGTTCATTTTGTATTGAGCCAACATAAGGAACTAAAAACAGTTGCAACAGACTCACACCGCCTTAGCCAGAAGAAATTGACTCTTGAAAAAAATGGAGATGATTTCGATGTGGTGATTCCTAGCCGCTCTCTACGCGAATTTTCAGCGGTATTTACAGATGATATTGAAACTGTAGAGATTTTCTTTGCAAATAATCAAATCCTCTTTAGAAGCGAAAATATTAGCTTCTACACTCGTCTCCTAGAAGGAAACTATCCTGATACAGATCGTTTGATTCCAACAGACTTTAATACTACAATTACTTTTGATGTGGTTAATTTGCGTCAATCTATGGAGCGTGCACGTCTCTTATCAAGTGCGACTCAAAACGGTACTGTGAAGCTTGAAATTAAAGGTGGGGTTGTTAGCGCCCATGTTCACTCTCCAGAAGTTGGTAAAGTAAACGAAGAAATCGATACAGAGCAGGTGACCGGGGATGATTTAACTATTAGTTTTAACCCAACTTACTTGATTGATTCCCTCAAGGCTTTAAATAGCGAAAAGGTTACTATTAGCTTTATCTCATCAGTTCGTCCATTTACTCTTGTGCCAGCAGATACTGACGAAGATTTCATGCAGCTTATCACACCAGTTCGAACAAATTAAGTGAAAGAGGTTGAGCCTAGCTCGCCTCTTTTATGATATAATCAAAAAAGAAAAGGAGAGTAGTATGTATCAAGTTGGAAATTTTGTTGAGATGAAAAAACCACATGCTTGTACAATTAAATCAACAGGTAAAAAGGCCAATCGTTGGGAAATTACACGCATAGGGGCAGATATCAAAATCAAATGTAGCAATTGTGACCACCTTGTTATGATGAGTCGCTATGATTTTGAACGAAAAATGAATAAGATTATTGACTAAGAACCCTTAGTTAGAGGGTTAGCAAGTTTTCCCTTTTTGTGTTATAATGTTAGGGATTGAAATGAGAACGGAGAATGAGAAACTATGGCTTTAACAGCAGGTATCGT
This sequence comes from Streptococcus sp. GMD3S, assembly GCF_000298695.2. Classification (GTDB taxonomy): domain Bacteria; phylum Bacillota; class Bacilli; order Lactobacillales; family Streptococcaceae; genus Streptococcus. Next base: position 29,819 of record NZ_AJRC02000018.1, read on the forward strand.
TGGTTTGCCAAACGTTGGGAAATCAACCCTTTTTAATGCAATTACAAAAGCAGGAGCAGAGGCGGCAAACTACCCATTTGCGACTATTGATCCAAACGTTGGGATGGTGGAAGTTCCAGATGAACGCCTACAAAAACTAACGGAAATGATTACTCCTAAAAAGACAGTTCCAACAACCTTTGAGTTTACAGATATTGCAGGGATTGTAAAAGGAGCTTCAAAAGGAGAAGGTCTAGGGAATAAATTCTTGGCCAATATCCGTGAAGTAGATGCGATTGTTCACGTTGTACGTGCTTTTGATGATGAAAATGTTATGCGCGAGCAAGGACGTGAAGACGCCTTTGTGGATCCACTTGCAGATATTGATACCATTAACCTAGAGTTGATTCTTGCTGACTTAGAATCAGTTAATAAACGCTATGCGCGTGTAGAAAAGATGGCACGTACGCAAAAAGATAAGGAATCTGTGGCAGAGTTTAACGTCCTTCAAAAAATTAAACCAGTCCTTGAAGATGGAAAATCAGCACGTACCATTGAATTCACAGATGAAGAGCAAAAAGTAGTCAAAGGTCTCTTCCTTTTAACCACTAAACCAGTTCTTTATGTTGCTAATGTGGATGAGGATGTAGTTTCAGATCCAGATTCTATCGAATATGTGAAGCAAATTCGTGAATTCGCAGCGACAGAAAATGCAGAGGTAGTAGTTATTTCTGCGCGTGCTGAGGAAGAAATTTCTGAGTTAGATGATGAAGATAAGCAAGAGTTTCTTGAAGCACTTGGCTTGACAGAATCAGGTGTTGACAAGTTGACTCGTGCAGCCTATCACTTGCTTGGGCTTGGAACTTACTTCACAGCTGGTGAAAAAGAAGTCCGTGCTTGGACCTTTAAGCGAGGGATGAAAGCTCCTCAAGTAGCTGGTATTATCCACTCAGACTTTGAAAAAGGCTTTATTCGTGCAGTAACAATGTCATATGAGGATCTAGTGAAATATGGATCTGAAAAGGCTGTAAAAGAAGCTGGACGCTTGCGTGAAGAAGGAAAAGAATATATCGTTCAAGATGGCGATATCATGGAATTCCGCTTTAACGTTTAATAACATTTAATAAATAGTGTCAATTAGGTTGGAAAAAAATTCCAACCCTTTTGGCTTTTGAAAGGAAAAATAAATGACTAAATTACTTGTTGGATTAGGAAATCCAGGGGATAAATATTTTGAGACCAAGCACAACGTTGGATTTATGTTGATTGACCAATTGGCCAAAAAACAAAATGTTACCTTTACACATGACAAGATATTTCAAGCTGACCTAGCTTCTTTTTTCTTCAATGGAGAAAAAATTTATCTGGTCAAACCAACAACATTTATGAATGAAAGTGGAAAAGCGGTTCATGCTTTATTGACTTACTATGGTTTGGATATTGAAGATTTACTCGTTATTTACGACGACCTTGACATGGAAGTCGGGAAAATTCGTTTAAGAGCAAAGGGATCAGCGGGTGGTCATAATGGTATCAAGTCTATTATTCAACATATTGGAACTCAAGTATTTAACCGTGTTAAAATAGGTATTGGAAGACCTAAAAAAGGCATGTCGGTTGTTAATCATGTTTTAAGTAAGTTTGAACAGGATGACTATGTGGGTATTTTACAGTCTATTGACAAGGTTGACGATGCTGTAAACTACTATTTACAAGAGAAAAACTTTGAGAAAACAATGCAGAGGTATAATGGTTAAATGGTGACTTTATTAGATTTATTCTCAGAAAATGATCAGATAAAAAAATGGCATCAAAATCTGATAGATAAGAAAAGACAACTAATACTTGGTTTATCAACGTCTACCAAGGCTCTTGCAATTGCAAGCAGCCTAGAAAAAGAAAATAAGATTGTGTTACTGACTTCAACTTATGGAGAAGCAGAACGAATTATCAGTGATCTTCTTTCTCTCTTAGGAGAGGAACTTGTCTATCCTTTTTTGGTCGATGATTCTCCTATGGTAGAGTTTTTGATGTCTTCGCAAGAAAAAATCATTTCGCGGGTTGAAGCCTTGCGTTTTTTGAATGATCCATCTAAGAAAGGGGTTTTAGTTTGTAATATTGCAGCGAGTCGGTTAATTTTACCCTCTCCGACTAGATTTAAAGAAAGTACTATAAAAATTGCAGTCGGTGAAGAATATGACCAACACGAGCTACTTCACCGGTTAAAGGAAATTGGATATCGAAAAGTTACTCAAGTACAGACACAAGGTGAGTTTAGTATTCGAGGAGACATTTTAGATATTTTTGAGATGTCTCAGTTAGAACCTTTCCGAATCGAGTTTTTTGGCGATGAAGTAGATGGTATTCGTACTTTTGAAGTCGAAACACAATTATCGAAAGAAAATCAGACAAACCTCACTATCTTTCCAGCTAGCGACATACTTTTGAGAGAAAAAGATTATCAACGAGGACAGTCAGCTTTAGAAAAGCAAATTTCAAAGACTCTATCACCAATTTTAAAATCATATTTGGAAGATATTTTGTCAAGTTTTCATCAAAAACAAGTACATTCAGATAGTCGAAAGTTTTTGTCCTTATGTTACGATAAAGCATGGACTGTATTTGATTATATTGAAAAAGATACACCAGTATTCTTTGATGACTATCAAAAATTGATGAATCAGTATGAAGCCTTTGAAAGAGAATTAGCACAATACTTTACAGAAGATTTACAGAATGGTAAATCATTTTCCGAGATGCAGTATTTTGCAGATACAGAGCAAACCTATAAAAAACAAAGTCCAGTTACCTTTTTCTCTAATCTGCAAAAGGGCTTAGGAAACCTCAAGTTTGATCACATTTATCAATTTAATCAATACCCAATGCAAGAGTTTTTCAATCAATTTTCATTTTTAAAAGAAGAAATTGAGCGATACAAAAAAATGGACTACACTATTGTTTTGCAGTCTAGCAATTCAATGGGAAGTAAAACATTGGAGGATGTTTTAGAGGAATATCAGATCAAATTGGATTCCAAAGATAAGTCAAGTATCTGTAAAGAATCTGTAAACTTGATTGAGGGTAATCTAAGACATGGTTTTCATTTTGTAGATGAAAAAATTCTCTTGATTACTGAACATGAGATTTTTCAAAAGAAATTAAAACATCGTTTTCGAAGACAACATGCTTCAAACGCAGAGCGATTAAAAGATTATAATGAACTTGAAAAAGGGGATTATGTTGTTCACCATATCCATGGAATTGGTCAATATCTAGGAATCGAAACAATTGAAATCCAAGGCATTCACCGTGATTATGTCAGTGTACAGTATCAAAATGGTGACCAAATCTCCATCCCAGTAGAGCAGGTTCAGTTACTGTCCAAATATGTTTCAAGTGATGGGAAACCTCCTAAACTCAATAAATTAAATGACGGTCATTTCAAAAAGGCCAAGCAAAAAGTTAAGAACCAGGTAGAGGATATAGCTGACGATTTAATTAAACTGTATTCTGAGCGTAGTCAGTTGAAGGGTTTTGCTTTCTCAGCTGATGATGAAGATCAACATGCTTTTGATGATGCCTTCCCTTATGTTGAAACGGATGATCAACTTCGTAGTATTGAGGAAATCAAGAGAGATATGCAGGATTCTCACCCCATGGATCGACTTTTGGTTGGAGATGTTGGTTTTGGGAAGACTGAAGTAGCAATGCGTGCTGCTTTTAAGGCAGTCAATGATCACAAACAGGTGGTCGTTCTAGTTCCAACGACGGTTTTAGCGCAACAGCACTATACGAATTTTAAGGAACGATTCCAAAATTTTGCTGTTAATATTGATGTGTTGAGTCGCTTTAGAAGTAAAAAAGAGCAGGCAGAAACACTTGAAAAACTAAAGAATGGTCAAGTCGATATTTTGATTGGAACGCATCGTGTTTTGTCAAAAGATGTTGTGTTTTCAGATTTGGGATTGATGATTATTGATGAGGAACAACGATTTGGTGTCAAGCATAAGGAAACTTTGAAAGAACTGAAAAAACAAGTAGATGTTCTAACCTTGACAGCAACGCCAATTCCTCGTACTCTCCACATGTCTATGCTGGGAATCCGAGATTTGTCTGTTATTGAAACTCCTCCAACCAATCGCTATCCTGTTCAAACCTATGTATTAGAGAAGAATGATAGTGTCATTCGTGATGCTGTCTTGCGTGAAATGGAGCGTGGAGGTCAAATTTACTATCTTTACAATAAGGTTGACACGATTGACCAGAAGGTTTCGGAATTACAGGAGTTGATTCCAGAGGCTTCGATTGGGTATGTTCATGGACAAATGAGTGAAATTCAGTTGGAAAACACTCTACTGGACTTTATTGAAGGTCAGTATGATATTTTGGTGACGACTACTATTATTGAGACAGGGGTAGATATTCCAAATGCCAATACCTTATTTATTGAAAATGCAGACCATATGGGTTTGTCAACCTTGTATCAATTAAGAGGAAGAGTCGGTCGTAGTAATCGTATTGCTTATGCCTATCTCATGTATCGTCCAGAAAAATCAATCAGTGAAGTCTCTGAAAAGAGATTAGAAGCAATTAAGGGATTTACAGAATTAGGCTCAGGATTTAAGATTGCGATGCGAGATCTTTCGATTCGTGGAGCAGGAAATCTCCTAGGAAAATCGCAGTCTGGTTTCATTGATTCTGTTGGTTTTGAATTGTATTCACAGTTATTAGAGGAAGCTATTGCTAAACGGAACGGTAATGGGAATAAAAGAATCAAAGGAAATGCTGAGTTGATTTTACAAATTGATGCTTATCTTCCTGATACTTATATTTCTGACCAACGACATAAGATTGAAATTTACAAGAAAATTCGTCAAATTGACAATCGTGTCAACTATGAAGAACTACAAGAAGAGTTGATGGACCGCTTTGGAGAATACCCAGACGTAGTAGCATACCTTTTAGAGATTGGTTTGGTTAAGTCATATTTTGACAAGGTATTTGTAGAACGTGTGGAAAGAAAAGAAAATAAGATTACAGTTCAATTTGAAAAAGTCACTCAACGACTATTCTTGGCTCAAGATTATTTTAAAGCCTTATCTGCAACGAACTTAAAAGCAGCTATAGCTGAGAATAAGGGATTAATGGAAGTTGTATTTGATGTCCGAAACAAGAAGGATTATGAAATTTTAGAAGGTTTGCTGATTTTTGGAGAAAGTTTATTAGAGATAAAAGAATCAAAGGAAGCAAATCCCATTTAACATTTTTCTTCTATAAAAAGGATAAAAATGGTACAATAATAATTTGAGGTAATAAAAATGAGATTAGACAAGTATTTAAAAGTATCACGAATTATTAAGCGCCGCACAGTCGCAAAAGAAGTAGCAGATAAAGGTAGAATCAAGGTGAATGGAATCTTGGCCAAAAGTTCAACGGATTTGAAAGTTGATGACCAAGTTGAAATTCGCTTTGGAAATAAGTTGTTGCTTGTTAAAGTACTAGAAATGAAAGATAGTACAAAAAAAGAAGACGCAGCAGGCATGTATGAAATTCTCAGTGAAACACGGGTAGAAGAAAATGTCTAAAAATATTGTACAGATGAATAATTCTTTTATTCAAAATGAACATCAACGTCGTCGTTACCTGATGAAGGAGAGACAAAAACGAAATCGTTTTATGGGTTGGGTCCTTATTTTGATGATCTTGTTGTTTATTTTACCAACTTATAACTTGGCTCAAAGCTATGATCAGTTACTACAACGCCGTCAGCAATTGACAGAGTTGAAAGAGCAGTACCAAACTCTTAGTGACGAAAAGGATAAGGAATCTGCTTTTGCTGCAAAGTTGAAAGATGAAGACTATGTAGCAAAATATGCACGCGCCAAGTACTATTACTCAAAGAAACGAGAAGCAATTTACACAATTCCTGATTTGCTTCCGAGGTAATGTCATGGAAAATTTATTGGAAGTTGTTGAGCAATTTTTAAGTTTATCAGATGAAAAATTAGAGGAATTGGCAGCTAAAAACCATTTATTACGATTACAAGAAGAAAGGGAAGAGAAGAATGCGTAAGTTCTTAGTAGTTTTATTGCTACCTGCTTTTATCATAACTTCAAGAGTAGTTAGCACAGAAAAACAGCTTCCTTACTCTTCACAAGAAATTTATTATCTAACAGAGTCTGATTATGGATTCTACTATAAAGAAACTCTGGAATCCCCAATGGTATACGGAGAAACAGCTGTCTACGCTAATGAGGATCTTGTCAAGGAGTCTGGTAAATTGACTCCTGGAAACGCCTTTAAAATCGTAGAATGGCGTTTGAATAGACAAGGTGTTCCTGTTTTTAAATTAGATAATCACCAGTTTATCCTTGCAGATAAGCGCTTAGTCTATGATCAAAGTCAAGTTCAAACTCAAAATAGACAAGTATGGTTGGAGCCAGGGTTTGTTATCTATAACAGCCCTTATGACACTAAAGAAATTTCTTCATCCCTCTCTCCCTATCAACGCGTAACGGTGGATAGAGCTCTCTTTGCTGAGGGACAAGAATTTCTTCATATCGATCAAGTTGGGTGGGTATCAAAAGAGTTCACCTCAGAAGAAGACAATCGCATCCAGAAGGTTCAAGAAGTTTTATCAAACAACTATCAGAATGAAAATTATTCTATTTATGTTAAACAACTGAGTACAGGTAAAGAGGCTGGGGTGAATGAAGACAGCAAACTTTATGCAGCCAGCATCTTGAAACTATCCTATCTTTATTATGCTCAAGATAAGATAAATCAAGGAGAGTATACGTTAGACAGTAGCTTCAAGTATGTCCCGGAAGTAAATAGTTTCCCTGGGTCCTATAAACCAGAAGGTAGTGGTAGCTTGCCTAAAAAAGAAGATAACAAAGAATACAGTCTTCAACAGTTAATTATCAAGGTAACAAAAGAGTCTGATAATGTTGCTCATAATATTTTAGGTTATTACGTGACCAATCAATCTGACGGGGCTTTTAAAGAAAAAATGTCCACCATTATGGGTGAGGATTGGGATGTGAATGATAAATTGACTTCTTCAAAAATGGCTGGAAAGGTCATGGAAGCTATTTATAATCAGAATGGTTTTGTCTTAGAGTCTCTAGGTAAGACTGATTTTGACAACCAAAGAATCGCAAAAGGTGTTTCGGTTAAGGTAGCTCATAAAATTGGAGATGCCGATGAGTTTAAACATGACACTGCCATTGTTTATACGGATTCTCCTTTCGTTCTTTCCATTTTCACCAAAAATTCTGATTATGATACTATTGCTAAGATAGCTAAGGATGTTTATGAGGTTCTAAAATGAGGGACCAGGATTTTTTAAATCATTTTCTCCAAAAAGAGTATTTCAAAAAACATTCTAAAGTCGTATTAGCTTTGTCTGGCGGACTGGACTCAATGTTTTTATTCCATCTATTGTCTACTTATCAGAAAGAGTTGGAAATTGAGTTGATTTTAGCACATGTCAATCACAAGCAGAGAAGGGAATCTGATTGGGAGGAAAATGAACTAAGGAAGTTAGCTGATGCAGCTGAACTTCCTATTTATATCACATGCTTTTCAGGAGACTTTTCAGAAGCGCGTGCTCGAGAGTTTCGTTATGATTTTTTTAGGAAAATCATAAAAGAGGTTGGAGCAACTGCCTTGGTTACTGCCCACCATGCAGATGATCAAGTTGAAACGATTTTGATGCGCTTGATTCGAGGAAGTCGGCTACGTCATTTAACAGGAATAAAAGAAAGTCAAGTAGTTGATGGAATTGAAATCCTCCGTCCCTTGTTGCCTTTTCATAAAAAGGACTTTCCACCAATTGTTCATTTTGAAGATCAAACAAATCAGGAAAATACCTATTTTCGCAATCGCATTCGGAATAGGTATATACCAGAGCTTGAAAAAGAAAATCCTCTTCTTAAATCCGCCCTTTTAGATTTAGGAAGGGAAATTTCAGATTACCAAGCAACAATAACGGAACTTTCGAAACAAATTGATGTGGAAGATTTGAATGAGTTCTTTTCATACTCAAAACAAACTCAAGGAATCTTGCTCCAAAACTATCTTAATCAATTTCCAGACTTAAATCTGACAAAGGCTCAGTTTGCTGAAGTTCGACAGATTTTAGCAACGAAAAGTCAGTATCGTCATTCTCTTAAAAATGGCTACGAATTGATAAAAGAGTATCAACGGTTTCAAATTTGTAAAATCAGTCCTCAGGCCGATGAAAAGGAAGATGAACTTGTGTTACACTATCAAAATCAAGTTCGATATATGGGCTATTTATTTTCCTTTGGCATCCCTATTGAAGGGGATTTTGTTCAAAAAGTAACGGTTTCACGGGAAACATCTGTACATATTAGATGTCGAAAACCTGGCGATGTTATTATCCTGAATGGTCATCGAAAGAAACTGAGACGCTTATTTATAGATTTAAAAATCCCTATTGAAAAACGAAAAATAACCCCTATTATTGAGCAATTTGGAGAAATTGTCTCAATTTCAGGAATTGCGACCAGTGATTTGAGTAAAAACACGAAAAATGATATAATGAACACTGTGATTTATATAGAAAAAATAGATAGGTAAAAAGATGTTAGAACACGATATTAAAAAAATCCTCGTTTCACATGATGAAATTACAGAAGCAGCTAAAAAGCTAGGTGCGCAACTAACAAAAGAATATGAGGGGAAAAATCCAATTCTTATTGGAATTCTGAAAGGATCGATTCCTTTTATGGCTGAATTGGTCAAACATATTGATACGCATATTGAGATGGACTTCATGATGGTATCTAGTTACCATGGTGGAACAGCAAGTAGTGGTGTCATTAATATCAAGCAAGACGTGACTCAAAATATCAAAGGAAGACATGTTTTATTTGTAGAGGATATCATCGATACAGGTCAAACCTTGAAGAATTTGAGAGATATGTTTATTGCAAGAGAAGCAACTTCTGTTAAAATCGCGACTTTGTTAGACAAACCAGAGGGACGCGTTGTTGAAATTGAAGCGGATTATACTTGCTTTACTATTCCAAATGAGTTTGTAGTAGGTTATGGTCTAGATTATAAAGAAAATTATCGTAACCTTCCTTATGTTGGAGTATTGAAAGAAGAAGTTTATTCAAATTAGAAAGATTTATCTTTAATGAAAAAACAAAATAATGGTTTAGTTAGAAACCCATTTCTCTACTTGTTAATTATCTTCTTCCTAGTGACAGGATTCCAGTATTTTTACTCTGGAAATACTGCTGGACGAAGTGAAAAAATTAACTATACAGAACTGGTAAAAGAAATTACTGCAGACAATGTAAAAGAATTAACCTACCAGCCAAATGGTAGCATCATTGAAGTGTCTGGTGTTTATAAAAATCCTAAGACTAGTAAAGAAGAAACTGGAATTCAATTTTTCACTCCTACTGCTACAACAGTAGAAAGATTCTCAAGTAGCATTCTTCCGTCTGATTCAACCGTTTCAGAATTGCAAAAACTTGCTTCTGAACATCAGGCAGAAGTAACAGTCAAACATGAGAGTTCAAGCGGTATGTGGATCAATATCCTTGTCTCTGTTGTGCCATTTGCTATTCTTTTCTTCTTCCTATTCTCTATGATGGGAAATATGGGAGGAAATAGTGGCCGAAATCCAATGAGTTTTGGACGTAGCAAGGCTAAAGCTGCAAACAAAGAAGATATCAAGGTACGTTTCTCGGATGTTGCTGGTGCCGAGGAAGAAAAACAAGAATTAGTAGAAGTTGTTGAATTTCTAAAAGATCCAAAACGATTTACAAAACTTGGTGCGCGTATTCCTGCAGGTGTTCTTTTAGAGGGACCTCCGGGAACAGGTAAGACCTTACTTGCTAAGGCAGTTGCTGGGGAAGCAGGTGTTCCATTCTTTAGTATCTCAGGTTCTGACTTTGTAGAAATGTTTGTCGGAGTTGGTGCAAGCCGTGTTCGTTCCCTTTTTGAGGATGCAAAAAAAGCAGCGCCAGCCATCATCTTTATCGATGAAATTGATGCCGTTGGTCGCCAACGTGGTGTCGGTCTTGGTGGAGGTAATGATGAACGTGAACAAACCTTGAACCAACTCTTGATTGAGATGGATGGTTTTGAGGGAAATGAAGGGATCATTGTTATCGCTGCGACGAACCGTTCAGATGTTCTAGATCCAGCTCTTCTCCGTCCAGGACGTTTTGATAGAAAAGTCTTAGTTGGTCGCCCTGATGTTAAAGGTCGTGAAGCAATCTTGAAAGTTCATGCTAAAAATAAACCTCTGGCAGACGATGTTGATTTGAAACTAGTTGCCCAACAAACCCCAGGTTTTGTGGGAGCTGACTTAGAAAATGTTCTAAACGAAGCAGCCTTAGTTGCTGCTCGTCGCAACAAATCAATCATTGATGCTTCAGATATTGATGAGGCAGAGGACAGAGTGATTGCTGGACCATCTAAGAAAGATAAAACAGTATCACAAAGAGAGCGTGAATTGGTTGCTTATCATGAGGCTGGACATACCATTGTTGGTTTAGTACTGTCAAATGCCCGTGTTGTTCATAAAGTTACCATTGTACCACGTGGACGTGCAGGCGGATACATGATTGCACTTCCTAAAGAAGATCAAATGCTTCTATCTAAGGAAGACATGAAAGAACAATTAGCAGGTTTGATGGGTGGTCGTGTAGCTGAAGAGATTATCTTTAATGTTCAAACTACAGGAGCTTCAAATGACTTTGAACAAGCTACACAGATGGCGCGTGCAATGGTCACTGAATACGGTATGAGTGAAAAACTTGGCCCAGTTCAATACGAAGGTAATCATGCTATGTTTGGTGCACAAAGTCCTCAAAAATCAATTTCAGAACAAACAGCCTATGAGATTGATGAGGAAGTTCGTTCATTATTAAATGAGGCACGAAACAAAGCTGCTGAAATTATCCAATCAAATCGTGAAACGCATAAGTTGATTGCAGAAGCGTTGTTGAAATATGAAACATTAGATAGTACACAGATTAAATCTCTTTACGAGACAGGAAAAATGCCTGAGACAGTAGAAGAGGAATCCCATGCATTATCTTATGATGAAGTGAAATCAAAAATGAGTGAAGAAAAATAAATTTAGAGAGGTTCAACCTCTCTTTTTATGTTCTAATGTG
>NZ_AJRC02000017.1:0-41618 GCF_000298695.2 Streptococcus sp. GMD3S
TTCTCTCAGGAGAGCTTTACGTCCTCTAAAGACTTCTCCTCCCATTAGACGGTCTATTAACTCTTGTTTTTCCATACTCTGCTTTGATTTGTAATTCTTTAGAAGTTCGTGAAAGAGATAATAATCGTCCAGCCTGAGTCCTTTTTCTCCTAGACGATGACTAATCTCACTCACCTCTTCATAGGGTTCTTTGTCAAAACGGCGCTTGTGGCTTTCCTGTTTACGGATGTAATCTAGGATACGATTTCTAAACTTTGTTTTAAAGCAGACATAAAGTCGATGGCGCTCCCCCTCTAGTAACTCTGGGTTGCAACTCACCAGCTCATACAGACATAACATGCCTTCCTGATCCCAGTCCTCTTTCTCCCACAGATGCAAATGATAATCTTTGCGACACTTATGGACGATTCCCTTACTTTCTTCGTATAAATCTTTTAGATTCATAGACCTCTCCTTTCTGCATTTAGTTTAGCAAAATGCGCGAGCCACTGGGTCTACTTCCTCTATTCTATACTTCTTCCTCCCCCAACGGCACATAAAAAGAGAGGCAAAGCCTCTCTGGGGTTATAATTCTGCAATTTGGTTGAGATTCACTTCTGCAATCGTATCATTACCAAACATAGAGATAATCATCTTCACTTTGTTGTTATCAATTTCAGTAATTTTACCTGTGTAGTCTGCAAAAGCGCCATCAATGATGCGGACTGTCTGGCCAACTTCAACATCAATATCGAACTCTTGAACAGTTTGTCCCATTGAAACCAGAATATCACGGATTTCTTGTTCCAAAAGTGGAGTTGGTTTTGATCTGTTACCGTGTGAGCCGACGAATCCTGTTACGTTAGGTGTGTTTCGAACGACGAACCATGCTTCATCGGTCATGACCATTTCTACAAGGACATAACCTGGAAAGCGATTCTCTTCAACTTCCTTTTTCTTTCCATTTTTCTCAACTTGCACGGTTTGTGTTGGAATCTCAACACGTAGAATATTATCCAACATGTTATATGTTTGCGCACGTTGCAATAGATTTTCTTTTACCTTATTTTCATAGCCAGAATAAGTTTGTAGAACAAACCATCCCTTGTCAAAACTATCCATGATATTTCCTTTCATACATATGATAGAAGAAAGTTAGCAGAACTTCTCCACTTTTCTTCTAAAAAATGTTAATAAATCGAATCAAACCTGATACAATCAACTGGTCAAAAATGTAAATGATGACCACAAAGAAGGCTGTGTATTCCATAATAGAGCGAAAATCTCTCCAGCTTTCTTTGCGAGTTGGCCAAGTTGTTTCTTTAAGAAGTTTAAAAATATCCTTAATAAAGCCCATCGTTCTCTCCTATCTCGTTTCTCTATGTGTCGTATATTTTCCACAATGTTTACAAAATTTATTTACTTCTAGTCGTGTTGGCTTGGGGTTCCCACTAATTTTGATTGAATAATTCCTTGAACCACAAACTGCACAAGCTAGGCTTGCTTTTTTTAGTGCCATAACGCCTCCATCTTATCTATTATAACAAGAAACCTAGGCTTTGACAAGCCTCTTAACGAAATAGATTAAGGATTGAGTCCCATATTGTCTGGGCTTTTTCTTTTATTTTAGCTTCTGAAATCGCACGACCTGCTTCATCTACAAGATTTTGTGCACGACTACGAATATCTCCTATTGGGTCCTCAGACTGGTTTGTCTCATTTTCAACAACCTGCTTTTTCGTATTTTCTGGTTCAATACCATTTTGTTTATAAGCATTCTCAACTGTAAAAGTGCTACCTGTAGTGTAAGGTAAAATGGTATTAGCCATACTTCTAAAGACATGGGCTGCTCCATTGGAGGTCGAACCTGCTAGATAATGGTTCTCATCTGTTGTTGGGAAACCGAGCCAGTGGCTGATTACCACATCCGGAGTATAGCCGATCACCCACTGGTCACTGGTATATTCTGGGTTGAAAACAGCTTCAGTCGTACCTGTTTTACCAGCCATAACATAATCTGCCGGTGACGAACTAATTCCTGTACCATTGGTAAATGTTCCTAGCATCATGCTGGTCATTTTATCGGCTACCGACTTATCAATCACTCGTTTTTGGGAGTTTTTATGACTCTTGATGATCTGGCCGCTGGCATTTTCAATACGAGTGATGAAATGTGCTTCAGGCATCAAACCTCCATTAGCAAAGGCTGCATAGGCTTGCGCCATCTGGAGAGGATTCGTTTCCACACCTCCACCAAGAGCAACTCCAAGAACTCGGTCAACTTTTTCCATATTCAGACCAAATCTCTCCCCAGCGTCAAAAGCTTTGTCAATACCTAATTCATTTACAGTCGCAACAGCTGGCAGGTTGAGTGATTCCGCCAAGGCCTGATACATAGGTACTTCTGGAGATGTCTTAATACCTGCATAGTTGTCTACTTGATAACTGTTGTACTGCATCGTATGATTATCCAGTTGCTTGTTCAAGGCCCACCCTGCTTCTACTGCGGGTGTATAAACGACTAAAGGTTTAATGGTTGAGCCTGGGCTACGCTTAGACTGAGTGGCATAGTTGAAATTGCGAAAGCCTGGTTTGTCATCACCAGCTACACGACCAACAACTCCACGCACTCCACCTGTTTTAGGCTCTAGAGCAACACTACCTGATTCGGCATGCGTTCCGTCTTCTGCTGTTGGAAATAGCGAAGTGTTTTCGTAAATAACCTGCATGTTTGCTTGGTAGTTTTGGTCAAGCTCTGTATAGATGCGATAGCCGTTGTTGACAATCTCTTCTTCTGTGAGATTGTACTTGGAAACTGCTTCGTTGACAACTGCATCAAAATAGGACGGGTAACGATAATCTGAAACCTTGCCTTCATACTTATCTTGCAGTTGAGAAGACATATCTACTCCAGCCGCTTCGGTTTCTTGATTTTTATCAATATAGCCCGCTGCAACCATATTTTGCAAAACAGTATCCCTACGGTTGGTCGAAGTTTCAACAGAATTTAATGGATTGTACAATTCTGGTCCCTTGAGCATCCCTGCTAGAGTGGCCGCCTGATCAAGCGTTAGTTGTGAAGCCGATACACCAAAATATTTCTTACTTGCATCTTCAACGCCCCATACTCCATTTCCAAAGTAGGCGTTATTGAGGTACATAGTAAGGATTTGCTCCTTGCTGTATTTCTTTGTCAACTCTAAGGCAAGGAAAAACTCCTTGGCCTTCCGTTCAACGGTTTGGTCCTGAGACAGATAAGCATTTTTCGCCAACTGTTGAGTGATGGTGGACCCCCCTCCAGAACGACCCGCTGTAAGGATGGCTAGAAAGAAACGACCGTAGTTAATCCCATCATTTTTATAAAAAGAACGGTCCTCTGTCGCGACGACAGCATTCTGCAAGTCTTTACTAATATCTGTCAGTTCAACATAGGTTCCCTTTTGACCCGATAGGGCTCCTGCCTCTTTTTCTTCGCGGTCAAAAATCAGAGTTCGTGTTTTCAAAGCATTCTGCAAATCATTGACATTGGTAGACTTGGCTATCGCAAACAAGTAGGTTCCTACCAGTAAACCAGCACTTAACCCTAAAATGATGACGATTTTTGTCAGATGATAACGGCGCCAAAATTTCCGAATTGGGCCTACTTGGGACAATTTTTTTCTATCGCTCCGTGAACGACGCATGCTAGTCGAATCAGACTCCGCTGATTCATTCGTTTCTTTTTTAAAGAGAGAAAGAAACTTCTCAAATAATTTATCTAATTTCATGCGTTTATTTTATCATCTTCACCATAGGAACTCAAGAATTTAGCTACTCCCTATCCAAATAGGGCTTTTTTTGTTACAATATCTGTATGCAATTCACATTTACATTACCCGAATCCTTGCCACAAATGACGGTCAAACAATTTCTAGAGGAACAACTCCTTATCCCTAGAAAAATCCGCCATTTTTTGAGAATAAAGAAGAACATCTTAATGAACCACAAAGAAGTTCACTGGAACGAGATGGTCAAACCAGGTGACATTTGCCAGTTGACTTTTGACGAGGAAGATTATCCCCCAAAAGAAATCCTTTGGGGCAATCCAGACCTCGTTCAAGAGGTTTATCAAGACCAACATCTCATTATCGTCAACAAGCCAGAGGGAATGAAAACTCACGGAAATCAACCTGGTGAAATTGCCCTTCTCAATCATGTCTCTGCCTATGTTGGCCAAACCTGCTATGTCGTTCATCGTCTGGACATGGAAACAAGCGGTTTAGTGCTTTTTGCTAAAAATCCTTTTATCTTACCCATTCTCAATCATTTGTTGGAAAAAAAGGAAATCGTTCGTGAGTACTGGGCACTTATAGAAGGGCGAGTAGAGAGTAAAGAACTTATCTTCCGAGATAAAATCGGCCGTGATCGCCACGATCGTAGAAAAAGAATAGTTGATGCAAAAAATGGACAATATGCTGAAACGCATATCAGTCGATTAAAGCAATTTCCAAATCAGACTACCCTTGTCCGTTGCAAACTAAAGACCGGTCGAACGCATCAGATTCGTGTTCACCTTTCTCATCATAAGTACCCTATCCTGGGCGATCCTCTCTATAACTCTAGATCAAAAGTAAGCAGGCTCATGCTCCATGCCTTTCGACTTTCCTTTACCCATCCACTTACCTTAGAAAAATTGAGTTTTACTGCCCTCTCGGATACTTTCGAAACAGAATTAAAACAAAATGGATGACACTATCATCCATTTTTCTATACAAAAAAGCAAGACCAGAAGGCCTTGCTTTTATCGACTCAAGAATTATTTAGCGATTTTTGCAAAGTATTCAAGAGTACGTACAAGTTGTGCAGTGTATGACATTTCGTTGTCGTACCATGATACAACTTTAACCAATTGTTTACCATCAACGTCAAGAACTTTAGTTTGAGTTGCGTCAAACAATGAACCGTAAGACATACCTACGATATCTGAAGATACGATTGGATCTTCTGTGTAACCGTATGATTCGTTTGAAGCTGCTTTCATAGCTGCGTTCACTTCATCAACAGTAACGTTCTTTTCAAGAACTGCTACCAATTCAGTAACTGATCCAGTTGGAGTTGGAACACGTTGTGCAGATCCGTCAAGTTTACCGTTCAATTCTGGGATTACAAGACCGATAGCTTTAGCAGCACCAGTTGAGTTAGGAACGATGTTTGCAGCACCAGCACGAGCACGGCGAAGGTCACCACCACGGTGTGGTCCATCAAGGATCATTTGGTCACCAGTGTAAGCGTGGATAGTAGTCATCAATCCTTCTACAACACCGAAGTTGTCTTGAAGAGCTTTAGCCATTGGAGCCAAGCAGTTTGTAGTACATGAAGCACCTGAAATAACTGTTTCAGTACCGTCAAGAACGTCGTGGTTAGTGTTGAATACAACTGTTTTAACGTCGTTTCCACCAGGAGCAGTGATAACAACTTTCTTAGCTCCACCTTTAAGGTGTTTTTCAGCTGCATCTTTCTTAGCAAAGAAACCAGTTGCTTCAAGAACGATTTCTACACCGTCAGTAGCCCAGTCGATTTGTTCTGGATCACGTTCAGCAGAAACTTTAACGAATTTACCGTTAACTTCGAATCCACCTTCTTTAACTTCTACAGTACCGTCGAAACGACCTTGAGTTGTGTCGTATTTCAACAAGTGAGCAAGCATAACTGGATCTGTAAGGTCGTTGATGCGAGTAACTTCAACACCTTCTACGTTTTGGATACGGCGGAAAGCAAGACGACCGATACGGCCGAAACCGTTAATACCAACTTTAACTACCATTAGTGATTTCCTCCTTATGAAAATCATGAAAATTTTATTGTGAAAAGAGTAACTTGAATCACTACAAATCACCTTTCAACAAACCTATTATATAACTATTTGAGTTTAATTGCAAGTATGGGCGTTGATTTTCTCTCCTGCTTTTCTACTTTTTCTCCCCCTTTTCATTCATCTATTCTTTTATTTTCAAAGCATATCTCTAGAATCTTTTATAATATCTGCATATTTTCTTCATTTCAAGGTAAAACTCCGATTTCAACTCTTTCAGAGTTTACAAAAAAAGAGACAGGATCACTCCTGCCTCTAGGCTGATAAACGATTATTTACGACGTCCTGGACGTTCTGCATAACCATAGTAAGCATCTGCCATGATTTCTTCCATGTCAGCTACCATTGGCAAGCGTGGGTTCGCAGGAGAACATTGGTCTTCATAAGCAAGCAAGGCAATTTCATGCAAGCTGTCTTTCCAAGCTTTTTCATCGATTCCAAAGCCTTTGAAGTTCATTGTGATTCCAACTGCTTCACCAAGATCGTAAACTGCTTTGGCATACGCTTCAACCGCTTCTTCTGGAGTTGAGTGAGGCAATCCAAGCATTCTAGCAATATCTTGGAATTTTTCATCAGCTTTCCAGTAGTTGTACTTAGGCCATGTAGTCGTCTTAGATGGGCGAGTACCATTGTAACGGATAACGTATGGAAGCAAGATTGCGTTTGTACGTCCGTGAACAGTATGGTGAACCGCACCGATCTTGTGGGCCATTGAGTGGCTCATACCAAGGAAGGCATTGGCAAAGGCCATACCAGCCATTGTAGATGCATTGTGCATTTTTTCGCGAGCTTCTGGATCAGCTGTCTTAACAGATTTTTCCAACCATTCAAACACAAGTTTGATTGTTTGAAGGGCGATACCGTCTGTGTAGTCGTTAGCAAAGTTTGAAGTGTAAGCTTCAGTCGCGTGAGTCAAGACGTCCATACCTGTATCAGCAGCGATGAAGTCTGGAACTGACTCAACCAAAGCAGGGTCAACAATGGCAATAGTTGGTGTCAATGAGTAGTCAGCCAATGGGTATTTACGATTGTTTTTCTTATCAGAGATAACGGCAAATGGTGTTACTTCTGAACCTGTACCTGAAGTTGTTGGAATACCAATGTATTTCGCTTTTTTACCAAGTGATGGGAAGCGGAAGGCACGTTTACGGATATCCATGAATTTTTGAACCAAGTCACGGAAGTCGATTTGTGGTTGTTCGTAGAAGAGCCACATTACTTTGGCCGCGTCCATTGGAGAACCACCACCAAGAGCGATAATTGTGTCTGGCTCAAATGCTCTCATCACTTCAGTACCACGTTCTACAGTTGTGATATCTGGATCTGGTTCAACGTCTGAGAAGACTTGGACAGTTACACGGTTGCTACGTTTGTTCAATTGGTCAATAATGCGTTGAACAAAACCAAGTTTTTCGATCGATTTGTCTGTAACAATCATAACGCGTTCAATATCTTCACATGTTTGAAGGTATTGGATAGAATTGCGTTCGAAGTAAATTTTTGAAGGAACTTTAAACCACTGCATATTATTTCTACGTTTCCCTACTTTCTTGATGTTTAGAAGGTTGATCGCACTCACATTATCACCAACTGAGTTGTGTCCATATGAACCACATCCAAGTGTCAATGATGGAATGAAGGCATTGTATACGTCACCGATACCACCGAAAGTAGATGGAGAGTTCCAGATAATACGCATTGCTTTGATTTCTGTACCAAAGCGTTTAGCAAGAGCTTCGTCTTTTGTATGAATAGCTGCTGAGTGACCAAGTCCGTTAAACTCAACCATTTGGCGAGCTTTTTTAAGACCGTCTTCTGTATCTTCAGCTTTTAGGACAGCGATAACTGGTGACAATTTTTCACGAGTCAATGGTTCTTTCGGTCCTACTTCTGCACATTCTGCAGC
Source organism: Streptococcus sp. GMD3S (assembly GCF_000298695.2). GTDB lineage: Bacteria > Bacillota > Bacilli > Lactobacillales > Streptococcaceae > Streptococcus. Next base: position 7,737 of record NZ_AJRC02000017.1, read on the forward strand.
CAAGATGTTTGTTCCTTCTGGAACGCTGAATCCTGCTTGTTCAGCAATCCATGCTGCTGGTTTACCAACGATGTTTGCGTTTAGTTTAGCACCTGCACAGTTTTTGCTGTTTGCTTTCACGCCGAAACAGAATTCTTCAAGAAGCGCTTTTTCTTTCTTGTTTACAAAGTAAGTGTGATATGATTTGAATTCTTCTACAAATTCGTCATATACTTCTTTATCAATGATAACCGCTTGTTCTGATGCACAGACCATCCCATTATCAAATGATTTAGACATAACGATGTCATGAGCAGCTTGACGAAGGTCAGCAGATTTTTCTACATAGGCAGGAACGTTTCCGGCACCTACCCCAAGAGCTGGTTTTCCACATGAGTATGCAGCTTTAACCATAGCGTTCCCACCAGTTGCAAGAATAGTTGCAACACCTTCGTGGTTCATTAGCGCTCCAGTTGCTTCCATAGATGGCTTTGTAATCCATTGAACACAGTTTTCAGGTGCGCCAGCTGCGATGGCTGCATCACGAACGATTTGTGCTGCGTGAGCTGATGATTCTTGAGCTGATGGGTGGAAGGCAAAAACGATTGGGTTACGTGTTTTCAAAGCAATGAGTGATTTGAAAATCGCTGTTGAAGTTGGGTTTGTTGTCGGAGTGACACCACAGATTACCCCTACAGGCTCCGCAATCTTTGTCAAACCTGTAATTGGATCATCTTCAATAACTCCAACTGTTTTAACTCCACGCATATTGTTCACTACGTGTTCGCAGGCAAATAGGTTTTTTGTCGCCTTGTCTTCAAATACTCCACGACCAGTTTCTTCAACTGCGTGTTGTGCAAGGATACCGTGCGCGTCAAGTGCGGCAACCGAAGCTTTTGCCACGATATAGTCAACTTGCTCTTGGTTCAACTTGCGCATTTCATCAAGCGCAACCAAGGCTTTTTTCACGAGACCATCGACATGCTTTTCAGCAGCAAGTTGTTTTTCCTCTGGGGTTACTGTTTTTTTATCAGCCATATTATCCTCCATAGCCTTTAAGGATGTTATCCTTTGTTAATTATTTCACAAATTTATTATAACTCTTTTTTTATGCTTTGTAAACAGTTTCATAAGCATTTCACAAAGAAATTTTCTAAGATTGTGATTTTTTTCTCAATATAGCTATACAATAGAGTTTTGTCTGGACGATTGTGAAATTATGGAAAAAATTTTTTTATTTCACAAAGTTTTTCTAGTTGATAGTTAGTTATCGAATTCAAGACAAGAAAGCGTTTTCTTTTCAGGCTTTGAAAATAGTCTCCTAACTTGGAGACTACTGTTTTTGCTGAAAAACGCCTTGTTTAAAGGTCCCCTCATAAACAACTTCTTGCTCTGTAGTCAACTTCCCTTGACCTTCAGCCTGACCATTTACAAAATCACCTTCGTATTTCCAGCCATCTTTTGATTGAAAAGTCCCTTTACCATTAAAAGCCCCATTATTGAACTCTCCTGTGTATTGGTCCCCGTTTTCAAAGGTCATAGTCCCCTGACCATTCATCTTCCCTCTTACCAAGGTTCCATCATAAACAAGCGCACCATTGTCAAGTGTCAGTACACCCTTTTTTGGAGTGTTTAGTAGAAAAACTGATACGGCGCAGATAGCGATTAGAAGAACGGTTGCAATCTCTATACGCGGGCGAGTTAGATATACTCGATATTTTTCAAAGATTTTTTTAAACTTTTCCATTGTCACTCTCATTTTCTAAACGGTCTAACCAGCTTTGGCATCCACTTGTGATGCGCGCATAGGTTTCCTCAAAATCTCCTGTGTACCATGGATCTGGAACACTTTCTGCCGCAAAAGAGTAGATCTTGTACTGTAGTTCCTGAGGGCACATGTGACGCAGATCTGAAACGTTTGAAGCATCCATACCGATAATGTAATCAAATGATTCAAAGTCCTCTCTGCCAATCTGAAGCGATGTTTTGTCTTTGTCATACGGGATCTGATACTGCTGAAAAATCCCCTGCGTCCCCTTATGAATCGGATTGCCATGTTCCCAAGATGACGTTGCCCGACTCTCGACTTGGTAAGCGCTCGTCATGGACTTCATCACAAACTCTGCCATGGGACTTCGGCAAATATTTCCTAAGCAAACAAATACTATTTTTTTCATCCCTTTTCCTCTTGTCTCATAGAAAAACGGGAGTGACAGGTCCCGTTTTATTCTTCGATTGCTCCGCCTTCGTCAACAACTGTTCCTTCTGGTGTCACAGCTTCTTTGAGTGGCAAAACGGTCTTGATCGCAGCCAATTCAAAGGTCAAATAAACCCCATCTACATCCAGTACGATTGTACCTTTCTCAGTATCTACTTCATCCACTGTTCCGTAAAGCCCACCAATTGTAATGACTTCATAGCCTTTTTGAAGCTTGTTCAAGCTTTCCATACGCTTTTGTGCTTGTTTCTTTTGAGAACGTTGCATAAAGAACATCAAGGCAAACATACCTACAAGCATGATCAAAAATGTTAAATTTGGACTAATATTTTCCATAGTATTTTCTCCTTTGTATTTTACATAGGACTACTATATCAAATTTCAGCTACTTTTACAAGATTGTGCCTTGTTTTTATGGTTATAAAAAATCAGAGTTTTCACTCTGATTTTTGTGATTATTTCAAGTTTTGAACGACTTTGACTAGATTTTCAACTGTAAATCCGTACTCTGCCAATACTTTTGGTGCTGGGGCAGATGCTCCAAAGGTATCAATACCGAGAACTGCACCATCAAGACCAACATACTTGTACCAGTTTTGAGTTGCACCCATTTCAACTGCAACACGACGGCGAACTGCATTTGGAAGGATTTCTTCCTTGTAAGCTGCATCTTGTGCGTCAAAGACATCTGTTGATGGCATGCTGACTACACGGACTTTTGCACCTTGGCTAGCCAATTCTTTGGCAGCTGCGACCGCCAAATTCACCTCTGAACCTGTTGCAATCAAGATTGTATCAAAGTCTGCTGCATTTTCATAGACAACATAGGCACCTTTCGCAACTTTGTCAAAGTCTGTTCCTTCTTCGACAGTCAAGTTTTGACGTGTCAAGACAAGGGCAGTTGGTGTTTTTTCGCTTGTCACGGCAAGGTACCAAGCCGCTTGAGTTTCACGCGCATCTGCTGGGCGGAAAACATTCAGATTTGGCATAGCACGGAGACCTGCTAAGTGTTCAACTGGTTCGTGAGTTGGACCATCTTCACCAACTGCAATCGAATCGTGGGTAAAGACATAAGTCACAGGAAGTCCTTGCAAGGCTGACAAGCGGACAGCTGCTTTCACATAGTCAGAAAAGACGAAGAAAGTACCACCGTATACACGAAGTCCACCGTGAAGGGCCATCCCGTTCAAGATCGTTCCCATTGCAAATTCACGAACACCAAACTGAATGTTGCGGTTCAAGCGATTAGCATCGTCTTGAAGTCCATCAGTCTTAATATAAGTCATGTTTGAGTGAGCAAGGTCAGCTGAACCACCTAGGAAGGTTGGCAATTTAGTAGCTACAACGTTCAAAGCATCTTGACTTGAGTTGCGAGTTGCTTGAGAAAATCCATTTTCTAAGGCTGGGAAGTCTGCTGGAGTCACTTTAACTGGATCACGGCCGTCGATGATGGCTTCTACTTCTGCAGCCAGTTCTGGATGAGCTTCTTTATAATCAGCAACTAATTTAGTCCAAGCTTGATAAGCTGATGCGCCACGATCTGCAACATTTTCTTTGAAATCAGCGTAAACTTCAGCTGGGATTTCAAATGGTTCATAGTCCCAACCAAGAGCTTGGCGAGTAGCCGCAGTTTCATCTGCTCCAAGAGGAGCACCGTGTACCGCATTAGTTCCTTGTTTGTTTGGAGAACCGTATCCAATAACAGTCTTCACTTCAATCAAAGATGGCTTGCCTGAAGCTTTAGCTGTTTCGATAGCAGCATGGATAGCTTCCAAGTCTGTTCCATCTTCAACCAAGGCTGTATGCCAGCCGTAGGCATTGTAGCGATCACGAACACTTTCAGTAAAGGAATCCTTTGTCTCACCATCCAAGTTAATGTCATTTGAATCATAAAGAACCACCAACTTGTCAAGTTTTTGCAAGCCTGCATATGAAGCCGCCTCACTTGAGACACCTTCCATCAAGTCTCCATCTCCACAGATCACATAAGTATAGTGGTCAAAGATATTGAAGCCTTCGCGGTTATACTTCGCTGCAAGGAAACGTTCTGCTTGGGCAAAACCAGTAGCAGTAGAAATCCCTTGACCTAGAGGACCAGTTGTAGCGTCAACCCCTGCTGTATGACCAAATTCTGGGTGACCTGGTGTTTTTGAACCCCATTGGCGGAAGTTCTTGACTTCTTCCATGCTCACATCTTCAAATCCAGAGAGATGAAGAAGGGCGTAGAGGAGCATAGAGCCGTGTCCTGCTGAAAGAATAAAGCGATCGCGGTTGATCCAGTTTGGTTGAGCTGGATTGATACGAAGTTGCTTTGTAAAGAGGCTATAGGCCATAGGAGCAGCCCCCATAACCACCCCTGGGTGACCTGAGTTTGCTTTGTTGATGGCGTCAATACCTAGAAAACGAATTGCATTAACAGATAGATTTGACATAGAATTTCCTTTCTCTTTGAGGTGATTAATAAATCACACATCCTATTTTACTATTATATGAAAAAATGCATAGAATAGCAATAAAACAATTTGCGTTCATCTAACACATTTGATTTTCTATTCCCTCGTCACTTCATAGTACGGAAGCAAGCGCGCATAAGCCTCTTCTAGCTTCTCCAATATCGCTTCTACTGACTGATTTTCAATGAAGGAAACATCTGCCTTAACCAAAACTTTACGGACTTCCTGACTTCTCACCTTCTCGCGTAAAGTACGACGATTCTCCTCAGTAGCCTCCACCTTATGACTTTCCCCATTTGAGTAGACTAGATAATAAATTCCTTCTACCGCTGGAAGTTCTAAAACCTTGGCTTGCTTGTCTAAAGTCTGTTCATCTTTCTTGCGCTCAATGAAGCTGACCTCAAAAGAAATCCCATAATTAGTAGGTGTTCCATACAAACGAAGAGCCATCATAGGTTCTGTCACTTGTCCGTCTCTCTGTAGATAGGCCCAGAAATGCGGTCGCAAGCGTTGCGCTTGGTTCATCCACTGACTAGTCTGTTGCAGTTGCCATTCTGGATGACTAGCTTGAAAGGTTTTGGCCAATTCTGTAAAAGACTTCCGAGCCTCTTGACCTTTTTGCCGCAAGGTCAACATCTTTTCTCTTTCATCGCCAGCTTTATCAGGATTACGGTACTGGACTCCTGCAAATGATAGGTATTCTCTAACTGTTTTCAGCATATCTGAATCTTTCCTTTCCTAGCAAAAAATCAGGATGAACCTGATTTTGCTTTGCTTATTCTGCATCTACGACAACATAGCGATTTGGCTCGTCACCTTCAGAGTAACTCGTCACGCCATCCATGCGTGAAATAATGCGATGGATTATCTTGCGTTCGCTATTTGACATTGGATCAGTTTGTTGACTACGCCCTTCCTCTAAAACGCGAGTCGCCAATTTTTGAGCGTAGGTTTGCAAGACTTCTGCACGGTGTTCAACATAATCATTGACATTGATCGTGATGTAGAAGGTTCTTGAATAGCGGTTATAAAGATAATTTTGAGCCAATAGTTGCAAGGCCTTCAAAACTTTACCATGATAACCGATAATACGGCCTGGTTCATTGGTGTCAATTTGAAGATTGATGGTGCGGCGATTGTAGTCGCTTGAAATCGTCCCTTCAACATCCATATCATCTACAATGGTTTGAACGTAGCTAGCTACTTCAGTTGCCACTTGTTCGATGTCATAACTTGGTTCTACTTTCAAGCCTAAATCTTCCAAAGATTGACTTGTTGCTTCCTGCGTTTCAGTTTCTTTTTCTGGAGCAGATTTCACTTCCTCGGTAGTATCCTCTGGTTCCAATTCATTTAAAATTGAAATATGGCCTGTTTCTTCCAAAATCGTGCTGGCGTGCTTTTCATTTTTCAGGATTTCAGCCTTGACCTCTTCAGAGACACCTTGACCTTCTTCTTCAATCTTCTTGATGGCTTCAACCACATATCCCAAATCAACTGTCGCTTCGCTGACGGTTTTCACTGGTTCATTTTTTTCATTAACTTCTTTTGGAACCCCTTTAATGGCCTGCTGGTTGGCTTTGATTACTGTCGTTTCACTAATGGCTTCGATATCAACTTGAGCTGGCTTCTTACCAAACAAGCCTAAAAATCCTTTTTTCTCTTTCGAAACGACCTTGATGTGGGCCTTCATTCTTGGAATGTCTAATTCTTTCAATCCTTTTTGGATTGCTTCTTCAACCGTTGAACCTGTAAATAATACCATTATCAGATTCCTCCTTATTTTTTCTTTTTCTGTGCTTTTTTCAAAGCTCTTCTCTTCTTGCCTTCTAAATCTTTTTCTGCTTGCGCCACTGCTTCTCTTTCGGCAATAATCTTGAAAGGATTGTTCAAGAAATAGGTTTGCAGAACTTGGTAAGCATTGGATACGGCCCAGTACAAGGCTACACCACTTGGGGCGGAGATGGCAAAAACAAAGATCAATACAGGCATACCATACATCATCCCTGTCGTAGCTCCACTTTTTTCGGACAAAGCTTTATTCGATAACCAGCTACTCAAGAAGGTAAAGACTGCCGCCAAAATCGGAAGGACAAAACTTGTATCTACTCCTCCCAAATTAATCCATAAAAAGTGACCTGTTTTCAAAAAGTCTACTCGACTCAAGGCTTGAAAAAGTGCCAAGAGAACAGGCATTTGTATTAAAATCGGCCAGAGAGAGGATGAATGTTTGATCCCTAACTCTTTATAAACCTTACGCATCTCCTGGTCTAGCTTGGTTCTACTTTCCATATCACGACCTGGGTATTGCTCTCGCAAAGCCTTGATGCGTGGTTGAGCCTCTTGCATTTTTCTAGAGGCAACCATCTGTGTCTGAAAGACCGGTAATAGAATCGTCCGGATCAAAATCGTGAAGAGGATAATCCCCACTCCGATACTAATGTCAAAGGACAAAAAGCGGATAATTTCAGCAAAAAAATAAACGAATTTGCTCCAAAAGTCTGTCGAATCTGCTGTTATATCGCTAGCTGTACCATTTGTTGCACAGGCTGTCATGATAAACAAGGACAAGCCCAACAAACTAGTCAACTGTAGTTTCTTTTTCACTCCCATTTCCTTCCTGGTAAATCTTTGATAACTTTAATACGTGGAGTAGGTTTTTCTCCATCTCTGCATATTCCAAGGTTTCCACCCCTTTTCGGGCAATCACGACAAAATCAACATGCTCTACTAAACTCCCTTTTACACTTTGTAGAATGTGCCGGATTCGTCTCTTGATTTGATTTCTGGTAACTGCATTCCCCAGCTTTTTGCTGACGGACAGTCCTACTCGAAAATGGTTTTGCTGGTTTTCCAATTGGTAGACAACAAATTTTCGATTGGCAAAACTTGTTCCGTCCTTGAAAATCGCCTTAAAATCTTTCTCTCTTTTTACACGAAAGCTTTTCTTCAAAACTCAACTCCATCTATTAAATTACTACTATTATACCATATTTTTTGAAAAAGCCAATAACAGCAAGGTTTTAGACATTTTCTACATAAAAAAAGCTGGAAAATCTCTTTCCCAACTTCTTTTTACAATCAAATTTTACGTGTATTTACTTATTTTTTCAAGCGCTCAACATCGCGTGCAATCACCAATTCTTCATCTGTTGGAATAACCAAGACACGGATTTTCGCTGCGTCAGTTGAGATGTCTCCCGTTACGCCAAAGACGTTCTTTTCTGGATCCACATCACAACCAAACCAAGAGATACCTGAAATGACATCCTCACGAACCAAAGCTGCATTTTCACCGATACCTGCTGTGAAGATAATCGCATCTGCTCCATTTAGGACTGCAAGGTATTGACCGATATGTTTTTGGATACGATCAACATAGATTTCATAAGCCAAAGTCGCATCATGGTCTCCTGCTTCCATAGCAGCAATCACATCACGCATATCGCTTGACTGACCAGAAACTCCCATGAGCCCTGATTCACGATTGAGAACGCGACTAATATCTTCTGGGGTATTAAAATCCTCTGTATATTGCATGAGATAAGGGATGATAGCAGGGTCAATATCTCCTGTACGAGTTCCCATCATCACACCTCCAAGTGGTGTGAATCCCATAGAAGTATCCACAGACTTCCCTCCCTTAACAGCTGTGATAGAAGCCCCGTTACCAATATGGCAGGTAATCAATTTCAAGTCTTCTAGAGGGCGGCCCAAAAGTTTCGCTGCTTCTCCTGCGACAAACTGGTGGCTTGTCCCGTGGGCACCATATTTACGAACCTTGTTGTCTGTGTAGTATTTAGTTGGTAGAGGGTAGCGATAAGCCTTCTCTGGCATGCTTGTGTGGAATGAGGTATCAAATACGACAACACTGGTAATATCTGGCAGCAATTCCTTAAATGCGCGAATTCCAGCTGCGTTAGCTGGATTGTGAAGAGGAGCCAACAGTCCCAATTCCTCAACTTTTTCTAACACATCTCCCTCAACAACTGTTGATTCCTTGAAATATTCACCACCTGCAACGACGCGGTGGCCGACACCTGTAATCTCATCGTACCCTTTGATAATGTCAAAACGAATCAAGTCATCCAATAAAATTTTAACGGCTTGTGTGTGGTCTTCAATATCAAGAATTTGTTGCTCCGAACGACCGTCAAATTTTACAGTTGAGATCGAATCCTTCAATCCAATACGTTCAATCAAGCCTTTAGCCAAAACTTTTTCCTCAGGCATTTGATAAAGTTGCCATTTCAAGCTTGAGCTTCCTGCATTGATTGCAATTGTTTTTGTCATAAGATGATACCTCTTTTTAAGCGTTTTCATCTATTATAACAAAATCTCTTTTATATTTCAGTACCTTTGCTCCAATTTTGAAAATTTTCTTTAAAGGTCAACAAAACTGACGGATCTTGCAAGCTAGTAAGAGGGTAAACAAAGGGTTCTATTTCCTTGTCTCTTTTCTTCTGTAAGACAAAAATACTTTTAGCTTGGCTTGCAGTTGAGAAAATATCCTCTGGCAGAGCGATGATAGCAGCCAGACTCACTTCGTCTTTGAGCCACCCTTTTAATAAGTCACTTTGAGGACTGGTCAATAAATCACTCGGAGCTAGAAAAATAGCATAGCCATCTGACTTAAGGTACTTGAGGCCTTGTTCCATCAGCAAATGGTGGGCATAGGTATGCTCTTGACTAGAAGCCACTTGATAGCGTGAAGCGATGGCATCGTCTGGGTAATAGCCAACAGGTAAGTCGCTGATGACCACGTCGCTTTCTTTAAGCATTTGCGGACGAACGGCATCTCCTTGGACAAAACCAGCCTGCAAACCAATCACATCTGCCATACTGGCTGCCAAATCAATCAGCAAGTCATCCACTTCGATTCCCAAGTAATCTACTTTTTTAGCGAGAGAAGTCAAGAAAGTAGCCCCCAAAATCCCCATACCAGAACCTATTTCGAGAATGCTAATTTCCTCTTTATGAAGCAACTCTTCTACAACAATTACCAAGAGGAGGGCAATGGCATCTGGTGTAAACTGGTGATTGGCCTGTAAAGGTTCCGTTTGTCCTGCCTTCATCAAGAGAAACTGGTAGGTCTTGAGCCACTCTTCCTTGCGAAGCGCTAAGCGCTTAAGGGCTTGATTGTTCTCCTTGACCTGCTCTAGATTGGTCTCGCCATCTAGATAGATACTATTTTGCTCTACCAAGGCGTCATAAAAGTTGGTCGCCAAATCACTTTGGATGACTTGGACATTCTCTAGTAAATACGTATAAGCTTGTTCAATTTTTTCAAAATCCATATTTCTATCTTATCAAATTTCCCTCCTTTTTTCCATTCCTATAGAAAAATCACTCCCTTACTAGGCGAGTGATTTTTGGGCTACTGTTAAAAAGAGCTCTGCGTAATTTCCTAGGAAAAGACCTTCGGCACTGTAAAGGATCTGACTGTCAATGCTCGAAAAACCAAACTGGGCTAGCTTGTTTTCCAGTTCAGCTAAATCAAAACCATGATGGTTGGTATCTGTCTTGACAAAATCAGCGATGAGGACCTGTCCATTCTCCCTAAGATGATGGTGAAACATAGCAAGAGTTGCATCTAGATCAGGCATATGATGAAGAACCCTACTGACAACAATTAGGTCAAATTGCTGCTCCAAGGGATTTGCCAGTAAATCCTGCTCCAAGAGTTGAAGATTCCTGATTTCTTGTTCCTCTGCTTTCAAACGGGCTTGCTCCAGCATTTTCTCCGAGATGTCTACAAGGGTAACCGACTTGGCCTGCTTGGCTAGGGGCAAAGCTAACAGACCTGTTCCACCACCAAAATCCAGTATTTCCTTGTCTGATAGAAGAGCAATCTGTTTTTCAACTGCTTTACAAACTAAGTTTGCAAGAAAGATATTTTTGGGCGAATCAAAGGTTTCTGCTTTGTGATTAAAATCATGTTTCATGCTTTTAGTTTAACACAAAGTAGTTGAATTGACTAGGAATTGTCTTTCTTTTCAGGCTTTTCTTCTGATTTTTTCTTCCCTGCTTGATTGCTTGAATCAGTCGCTACCTCTTCCTTTTTATCCGTTTTCTTTTCTTGGATTTTCATCGGAGGAAAGAGAAATTCATAGTTGCCCTTATTCATACGAACACTTGTTGTAAAACCTGTTTTCGTATTTTGATACCTGACTTTTCCTAAGTTAAAGACTCGTTCCCCGCTCTCTTGCTCAGCCTTATCTTTGCTTCGTTTGGCCATGGCAAAAGCGACCAACTTTTCTTTGTTTAGGGTAAAGTCTTTGTGATGGGCGACTTGCCGATTCAAATAAAACTGCAACAAAAGGCTAAAAATGGCTGCAATGGTGACTGCATATAAAAGAACACCTGCCTTAACTTTTTGCTTTTTCCACACGATAGATGAACTCCCTTTCTAGGCCCTTTTGAAATTGGAAACGAAAGCGAACCAATTGATTTTCCTCTGTAATTTGAGCTGATTTGAGCCCATAAACCATAGGTTGGTAGCCCCGTCCGCTGGTATCCGTTTTTCGAAAATCATCCGATTTAGACTTTCCTATAGAGATAGCCTTACCATCCTGTTTCATGTAGAGGCGATTGCCTTCTACCTTTTCAAACTGCGAACGATCTAACTCTGCCTCCAGTTGATCCACAAACAAGAGCCACTCTTTTTGCTCGCTTTGCTGCTGGTAACGAACTTCTGAAATGAGGAGCTGACTCATAGCTTGAAAAAGGAGCAAGCCTCCGCTAATGACGATAAGGGCAATCAGAGATTCTAATAGAGTGAACGCTCTTACCTTACTGCTCTTTAAGATACAGCAACTTCTCTGAACCATGGTAGACCTCCAATCCCTTTTCACTAGCAAACACCTGAATCTCCACTCCATTTATGTTTACCTGATTTTGACCTGTCTGCAGAGCCATCTTAGCTACACGTAAGACTTCTTCCTTTTGCAAGATTTCTGCCTCTTCCTGCCTATTTTTCTGGATTTGTCCCAAAAGAAGGGTCGCAATGCTGGCAAAAACGGCTAGAGCAACTACCGCTTCCAGTAAAATCACTGCCTTAATTTTTTGTTTCCTTAATGCGTTTAATTTTTCCATTTCCTAGATATAATTGATAGCGAATCGCTCCTTTGCTGGTCTGAAATTCAACCTTAGCCAGGGACGAATTGCCCCCAGCTCGGTCAAATATAATGCTTTGTCCTGATGGTGCCTGAATCCCTTTAGGAACGGTCAAGTTTTGACTGCCGTTACTGATCGTCTGTCCATCTAAGTTCAGACTGGTCTTTTGCTGACTGGCTACACTGCGTTTTTGCGTTTCCCGATAGAGTTCTTCAAACTCCATAAAGAAAATCTGCTCCTCTACCGCTGCAAAACTGGACTGGACAGAGCCAGACAAGCCTAAACCAAGGATACTCACAAGTCCCAAAACTAAGAGACTTTCCAGTATAGTAAAGGCCTTAATCTGCAACAGTTTGACTGGTTTTTTGTTTTGCATGGTAGTCTTTATAAGCTTTGGCTTGCTCTGCTGTGATACGACCGTCCGCTTGTAATTTGCTAAGGCTAGCATCTTCATTCTTGTCCAGACTATAGAGCTCTGCCTGGCTTTCTACGACCTTGACAACAGCAGCTTTTCCTTTATCATCTACGGCATCCTTTTGCTTGGTCAAATTGGGCACAAAGAGCAAGAGAAGAACACTGATGATAAGCAAAACCACCAACATTTCTACCAACGTGAAAGCTTTAACCTTGGCTTTTTTTAAATTTGTCATGAGTTTTTTCATTTTAAAAATTTACCTCCATATTTTGATACATGGGCATAAGCATTGCCGCATAAAGTAAAACGATAATCAGGGCCACAAAGATAAAAACCAGTGGCTGTACCAGATTCATGGTACGATTAACTCGGGTAAAAAAGGCTTCCCAAGTTTTTTCAGCATAGATTTCCAACTCACTCCCCAGCTTGGACTTGACTTCCCCATACTCGATGATGAGACTCAACTCCTTTTTAAAGAAAGGATAGGTCGCTATGGTTTGAGAAAATTCGCGGCCATTTTGCAGGGCTTGAGCCAAATCTTGACCGATTTCTTTAAAGAGCTGAGAACCCAGTTCCTGCATGATCTGAAAAATCTGCGTCAGCTCCATCCCCTGTGAAATCATATTGCCCCATTCACGCGCATAATAGGCCGTCAGATAGGTCTGGACAAAGATTCCTAGAAAGGGAACCCGTGCCAACATCGAGAAAACCCGCATCTTGGAACTTCTTTTGTAAAAAGTGAGGGCTAAAAGTAAAGATAGAGAGCAAACCAACACTAGCCCCAGAAAAATTTGTGGCAGATTGCCAATGATTTGGGTGGCGATATTGCTACTGTCCAGTTGGGGGAGCAAATAATTCCTGAGCCCCAACATGATTAGCAGGAGAAATCCCAGCAAAATCAAAGGATAGGTCGCTACTTCAATTAACTTCTTCTTGACCTTGGACAAATTATCCAGATATTCTTCTATCTTCCCCAAACTCAGGTGAAGATTCCCATGTACTTCAGCTAGAGATAATTGGGTCACAATAGCACTTGAAAACCCCAAGCTGTCCATCATCTCTGAAAAGGATTTCCCCTGAGACAAGCCTTGGTGCATCCGGGCCACATAGTCCTTTTCCAGCAGGGCACTTCTGCCCAAAAAAGAAATAATTTCCACCAAATGAAAGCCACTGGAAAAGAGGTTGTTAAACAGGGTGATGATTTTCTTCTGCTTAGCTGTAGCTAATTTTTTCCGTTTCAGCCTGAAGACTTGTGATATGTCCATCTTTAAGAAGCTGGTCAATCTGCGCATTCCAGCTAGTTGGCTGGTGTTCTTGAAAGTCTTTGTTTGCAAAGTCAACGATTCCTCCTCCCCCGATTAATCTCTGGTAGCAGACTCCTTGCAGAACAACTGCTAATTCTTCCTCCGTCACACCTAACTCCAGAAGGCGTTCATAAACACCTCGGATACTCTTGGCATGAATGGTTGAAAAGACTGTCGCCCCTGTCAAACTGGCTCTGACCACTGCACGCGCCGTCTCGCTATCCCGAATTTCACCGATAATCAAGAGGTCAGGACGATGCCGGAGAGACAGTTTGATGAGATTTTCATAGGTCAAACCAATCGCTTCATTCAACTGCAACTGGAGCATGTCTTCCTGCTTGATCTCGACAGGATCTTCAATGGACATGACCTGTTGCCCCATAAACAGAGACTTGGCTAATTCGTGCATCAGAGTCGTCTTGCCACTTCCGACTGGACCTGCAAAGAGATAGAGTCCCCGTTGCCTGTACTGCTCACCCAGTTCGTTCATATCCTGAAACCAGAAATGCAGGTCCTGCTCCTCATCGTGCAACAAACGAATGACCAAACTCTCATGTCCCCGATAATCTCCCACGGTAGACAAACGCAGAGAAGACACCTTCTCCCCATGCTGATAGTCGCAAGAGCCCAGTTGACTACGTCTCTTCTCTCCTACGTTCATACCCGCCACAAACTTAAAATGACTAATCACAGCAGCTAAAACATCAAACTCATAGGAGTCAACGAGACACCGCTCGTCTCCAATCCGCATGTGAAGCTCGTAGGACTTTTCCTTGGGAATGAAATAGATATCCTGAGCCTTCTTTTCTTTCGCAGTAGCAATAATTTTCTGTGCAATTTCTTGTACCATACCGCCCTCCTTATCTAACTATTCGCAAAAAAATAAAAAAAGCAACTTAAAAAGTTACTTTTTTATCTCCATTTCATGCGGCAAGAACGGTGTTTTTCTTGACCTGTTTGTTTTTCGTAGCCTGGACGTAGCTTTTCATCGGGGATGACTTGCTCATCCTGTAAAAGTGCCAAAGAATGGTACTGCTGCAAATACTCATCGCACTCATCACACCAGCGTTGGTCGGCAGGATCCCAAAAAATAGTCATCAAATCACTCCGACTTTTATAAAGAGGATTCTTCTTTTCCAGCTCAAACCAGCATGATTTATAATATTTTAGAGCATCATAATACTTGTCAAAAGATTGACTCATGATGACATCTTCTTCCCAACCTTCTATGAACCACCACGGTTCAAAATCCCCATACATTTCTATAACACGATACATTCTTACTACTTCCTTTGTATCGTATATTATATCTAATTTTTTATTACAAGAAAAGGATTTTGCTTGTTTCCCCCATTAGCAATTTCTTTAATCCTATTATTTTCATCTGATAATAAAAATAGGAGTCCTTTATTGACCCCTATTTTTATCATCTTAGGCTTGATAACGTTTCACACCATCTAGGTAGGTTGCTACCAATTCCAAATCTTTATCCAGTACGATAAAGTCGGCATCATAACCTTCACGGATTTGACCACAGACATCATCGATGTGAACAGATTTTGCTGGGTTGAGGCTGGCCATCATGACTGCTTCATGCGGATTCGCAATGCCCCATTCGACCACATTCTTCAAACCATCTTTGAGTTTAAGGATAGAACCTGCCAAATTGCCTGTAGATTTGAGGCGAGCAGTTCCATTAGCAACTACTACTGGGAATTCTCCCAACATGTAGTCGCCATCTTCCAAGCCACCAGCTGTCATACAGTCTGTGATAAGGGCGATATTTTCAGTTCCCTTTTGTTTGAGCAAGATATCACAGGCCTTTGGATCCACATGGTGACCGTCACAGATCAACTCTGCATAGGTATGTGGCAACTCATACATGGCTCCCACCATACCGAGCTCACGGTGAGTCAACCCACGCATTCCATTGTAGGCATGTACCCAAACGCTTGCTCCAGCATCCACTGCTTTTTTAGCTTCATCAAAAGTCGCATTTGAGTGTCCAAGAGCAACAGTCACTCCTTCACCCGTAATTGTACGAACAAAGTCTTCTACACCTTCACGTTCTGGCGCAAGGGCAATTTTATTGAGCAGGCCATTAGCTGCTTTTTGCCAAGCACGAAACTCATCCATACGAGGATCTTTCATGTAAGCAGGGTTTTGAGCTCCCTTGTATTTCTCTGTGAAATAAGGCCCTTCAAAATAGATTCCACGAATCTTGGCTCCACTTGCTTCCTGGTAACGAGCACCGATATTTTCAGTTACCGCAAGCAACTGCTCGTAAGAAGAAGTCAACGTCGTTGGCAAGAAGCTAGTAACACCTGTGCTAAGCAATCCTTCACTCATAGTATGAAGGGTTCCTTCGATGTTATTATCCATGACATCGACACCACCAAATCCATGAATATGGGTATCCACAAGTCCTGGGGCAATGCTATAACCGGTATAGTCAATCACCTCAGCTCCTTCAGGAATCTGTTCTACATGTTTACCAAACTTGCCATCCACAAGTTCCAAGTAACCGCCACGACGAACTCCGTGTGGGTAGAAAAACTGATCCGCTTTAATATAATTAGGCATAATGATAACCTCCTTGATAGATTGATTCTAGAATTTATTATGTCAATTACATTATAAACCTTTCTTTTTCATTTGTAAATGGTATAGACCTATTTTTCGTGGATATTTTAAAAGAGCTGGATTTCTCCAACTCTTTGATCTTATTTTGATTTTACAGGCAGTTCTTGAGCAGCCTTAACAGCAGCTGCAATCGTCTCTGCGTAAAGTTTAGCACCTTCTTCAATCATGTTGCTATCATTCCCAAAGTGGACTTGGTCGGTTCCAGCCCAGATTTCAGGGTGTTCCTTAGCAACCTTATTCCAGTCAGCGATGCTCACGTAAGGATTCTTTTCAGCTAATTCCCGCGCATAAGCCGCATACTGCTCCACTGATGTGTAAGTGTCCTTACTCTTATCTCCCTCATAAGGTGTCACCAGTATCAGATGGTGTCCTTTCGGTAGATTGTTCACGATGCTGTCCAAGTCATTCTTATAGCCTTCAGGATTATTGACTCCCGTTGCAATGACAACAGTTTTTAGCAGCGCCTTGTTCTGACTGTTATTGAGCATAATGTCATTGGCTTGCTTGGTCGTTCGACTAACCTGAGCATTGATATTTGCTTCAGGAAGTGCCTCTTGTAAGGCTGTATTGGCACGCAAGGCTACCGAATCTCCTATCAGGCTTGTTCCCTCAGAAATTCCTAGACGACTCAGTTCAGCTTGTTCAGCAAGAGTCTTTGTTTGTCCTATATTGGTCTGGGCTTGTTTGAAACCATTGACCATCAAGTCTGTCTCAAAAGCTCCAACTTGAGGAGCCACAGCTATGATAATCAAGCTAATCAAGGTAAGAATGCCAGCACCAGTAGCACTAATTGGTTTAATATGGGGCAATCGACTAATCTTCCGTATTAAAGGATTGGATTTACCGGCAATCAATGGCTCAATAATATAGAAGGATAGGATAGCAAAGAAATAAGAAAAGATAATTGTCAGAATAACAGCAGGCAGATTACTCATCAACTGAGAAAAGATAATATAAAAAGGCCAGTGGAAGAGATAAACCGCGTAGCTGGTATCCGCTAAAAATGTAATGATCCGAGGTTCTTGTATCTCAGGCGTTTTCTCATGCAAGACACGCGCAGCAAAAATCATGGTCACTGCCGCTAAACTTGCTAGCAAGAAGCCAAATAAGTACGCAAACAGGTAGGTGAACTTGACAAAGAAGGTCAAGAGCACTAACACCAAAAGCCCAGCAGCAAATACCAGTAGATTCTGACGAATATCCCATGTCCGGTCAAACTGCTTGACTAAATCGCTCGTCTGACGAACCCCCACAACCGTCGCCAAAATGCTTCCTAAAAAGAAGGGATAGACATGGGTCAAACTTGAAAAGTAGACAGATGAATAGGAACTCGCCATTAGACTACCAATAAACATGGAGAAAAAGCTAATGATAAAAGCTCCAGCAGAAAGGAGAAAGACCATCCCTCTCAATTGACTACTAGATTTTGAACGTTTCGATAAAAACCAAACCGCTAAGCCCCAAAGGATATAGTAGTGAACCTCAACAGCTAGGCTCCAGTTGTGAACAAAGAGATGCGGAATGAACTGGGATTCATAACTACCCCCTGTTAACATTTCGTAGAAGTTGGTCATAAAACCGAGAACTCCAGCTATCTGGCCACCAATTCCAGCAACATAGTCTTGACGAACCAAGAAAGTAAAAGGCATGGTCACCAAAACCATCAGCACCACAGGTGGCACGATGCGGTAAAACCGTCTCTTAAAAAAGCCCAGCAAATCAATCTGGCGTGCCTTCCCAAATTCTTCTAAAAGGAGGGAGGTGATCAAAAATCCTGAAAAAGTGAAAAAGACATCTACCCCAAAGAATCCTCCAGGAAAGATCGTTTGAAAGAAGTGGTACAAAAGCACCAAAAGTAAACCTGTAATCCTAATCAAGGAAAACCATTTAATACGCATACGAGTCTATTCTCCATTAAATTAGGAAGCAAAACACCACCTAATTTCCATTCCATTATACTCCCTATTCTATCAAAAAAATAGGAAAAATCCTAAGAGAAAACTTAGGATTTTGGCATTCTATTTTTACACTTTAGAAATTGCGCCCTGACTTGTTGTAGCCATATTTTTCTACAAAATACTCACGAAATTCCAAGAGATTGTCATCCATGATGGCTTGGCGGACCTGCTTCATCAGATTGAGTAAGAAGTAGAGATTGTGGTAACTAGTCAAGCGGATACCAAAGGTTTCGTCAGCCTTGAGTAGGTGGCGAAGATAAGCGCGTGTATAGTTCTTACATGTGTAGCAATCGCACTCAGGATCCAGTGGCGTAAAGTCTTCAGCGAATTGGGCATTTTTGACAACCAAACGACCTTGACTGGTCATACAAGTTCCGTTACGAGCGATACGAGTCGGTAAGACACAGTCAAACATATCCACGCCACGAATAACTCCATCAATCAAGCTATCTGGCGCTCCGACACCCATCAAATAGCGAGGTTTGTTTTCAGGTAGCAGTTGAGTTGTGAAATCCAAGACGGCATTCATCTCTTCATGCGTTTCTCCTACTGCCAAACCACCGATAGAGTAGCCAGGGAAGTCCATGCTAACAAGGTCGTGAGCTGACTGACGGCGAAGGTCTTCAAATCCTGCCCCCTGCACAATTCCAAACAAACCTTGGTCATGCGGACGACGGTGAGCCTTCAACCCGCGCTCAGCCCAACGGCTGGTACGTTCGATTGATTTCTTAACGTAATCATAGGGTTGGTAAAACTGAGGACATTCGTCAAAGGACATCATGATGTCTGAGCCCAGATTGTTCTGGATAGAGATGGCCTTTTCTGGCGATAGGAACATCTTGGAACCATTGAGATGGTTTTTAAAGGTTACTCCTTCTTCTGTGATATTTCGACTATCCGCTAGAGAATAAACCTGAAAACCACCACTATCCGTCAAGATGGGCTGATCCCAGTTCATGAACTTGTGGAGACCGCCTGCGCGTGCGATGAGTTCGTCTCCTGGACGGAGCCACAAGTGATAGGTGTTTGACAGGATAATCCCTGAACCCATCTCCTTCAACTCCTCTGGTGATTGAGTCTTGACCGTGGCTTGGGTCCCAACTGGCATAAACATAGGTGTCGGGAAGGTACCGTGCGGAGTGATGATTTCTCCCAGACGAGCTCCTGTGTGTTTCTCTTTCTTAATCAAACGGTATTTGATTGGTGAATCTGACATTTTTTACCTCCGAAGCTGGGAAAAACAGTCCCAGTTCATACTTTGCGCCCAAAGGCATACTGTATGATTTTATCAAAAAAAGCTGGAACTGTCACGAACTATGGTATAATGAGAGAATGAAATACCCAAAAATTGATTTAAAAACTATTCGTCTGCAGGCTAGGCAATTTCAGGCTGAAAATCCCCGCCTCTTTCTGGTCTATCTCTTACCTAGCATACTGGTTATCTTGTCAGGCTTTCTCAACCCCTTGGCTCGTCTCCAAGAAAGTGTTTTAGAGCAATCCTTTTTCAGCATGCTGGCACAAGTTCTCCAAGCCTATCTCTTCCCGCTAGTAGTTTCTTTTATGAGCACGATTTTTCTAGTAGGTGCTGCCTTTGCGACACTCCGACTCCTCAAGGATCCTGATACGGAACTCTCAGTAAAATCAAGCCTGGCCCTCTTTGCTGAAGAGCGCTTCTCGCAAACCTTCCTAACTCTGCTCCTCAAACGTTTCTACCTCTTTTTATGGAGCATTCCAAACTTAGTAGGCATTTATTTCCTCTTTTATAGCAATCTCTTGGCTAGAAGATTTGTTGCCCTACATCCTGAGTTTCCAAAACTAGACCTCTCATCTATTGAAAACGAGCAATTCCTTATGACCTTTGGGCTCTACTTTTTTGCGAGCCTCATCTTGATGATTGTAGGAAATGCCCTCTATATCCCGCAACATTACGCCTACTCGCAGGTAGAATTCCTCCTCTGCGACACTCTAGATTTAGGGCAGGCTAAACCCAGTCAAATCCTGAAAACCAGTCGTTTCTTGGTGAAAGGTTACAAATTTCAACGCTTTGTCCTCGATTTACAACTACTTCCTTGGTACTTCCTCAATTGGATTACTTTTGGAATTGCTAGTTTTTCAATCCTTCCCTATATCCAGAGCAGCCAAATCATTTTCTATCGAACTTTGCTCGCTCTCAAACGCCGAAAAGTATAAACTTTCTACTATTATCTCAAAAAAATCAGCACTTTCTAAAGAAGGTGCTGATTTCAGTTATTTTTAAAATATAATGGAAAAACTCCTGTAACAGGACTAAGTTGCTTATTCACAATAAAGAAATAATCACATGCTGTCCATTTACCCTACCAAGGTCACATTTTCTATATTTCCTTCAATATCTGCCCTGACTTCTACCGCATGCCCAGCAAAAATATCCTCTTTATCTCCATAATAAAGAGTCAAATCCCCCGCTTCACTGATAGACAGTTCCCCCAGATACAAGGAATTATAAAAATAGTCCTCTGTTAATACTTCGGCATCTCCGTCTGAAGCTAGCCAGTCCTCTGCTGTTTCCCACATCTCTTTTACTATAACGTCTCGGATTTCAGAGTCTCTTCGGTCAATATCCCTGACAAATGTTTTCAAGTAGCCAAATGATTTTGGTGGTAAGCTGGCATCTTCATTTGCATCCAACATCACGCTAACCCTGCTTCCCGCAAGATCCATACTTCCCTCAAACCATGAATAAGCTCTATTTAAAGTGAATTCGCCTATAGAATCTTTGATGACGACTGGTTTAACATATTCTGCAATCAGAGCTTCTAATCTACTATCCGACTGCCCATCTTCAATGTATTCCAGCAGACGATAACAGTTATTCGCTACTGCTGCCATATAAGGTTCTAATTGCCTTTGTGGTCTTTTCTGACATTTGATGTGATGAATCTGATAGGGCTCGAAACTATAGCTATAGAGCAAGCCCTTTTCTTCATATTCCTCTGGACTCACCAACCACTCCAAACGTCCCTCTATTTCCGAGAACTCCTTTGTCCCCACATTCACACTTGCTACAAAATGAACCGAAGGCAACTTCCATCCATTCTTTAAAACAGTCGCACCTCCCACATTTTGCAAAGTGATAATCAAGAGTTCAACGACTTCACCACAAAATTCTTTTTCAAAGTCATCAATGGTTTTCTCAAATGTTTTTTTCAAACTATTCATCATAGTGTTCTCACCTTCTACTAAAATAAAAATACTTGATTTTCAGTCAACTTCAGTTTGATTATAGCATAACTTTGAAAACATTTTGACTTAGAACAACAAAAAGAAGCCTCAACCTTATGAGTTTTCAGCTTCTTTTTCTATTAGTTCATTGATACGTGAACGTGATCATAGTGGTTTTCGGTTACGCTACCACGGTCTGGCATTGGATTCCACGTGTAGGCTGGTCCATATTTACTATCATATGGAGCGTAGAAACGTTGTTTCCAGATGATATAGTTGATACCACGGCTAGCCATATTTTTGACTGCATATTCTGCAATTTGATCTCCGAGTGCTGAACTCACTGGAACCATAAAGTCGATGGCCAAACCTTTACCATGGTCCCCACTGTCACCAGGACGGTAGCCACTAAAAGATGTAATTCCAAACAAGTTGGCTACTTCTTCTTTAAAGGCCGCTGTTTGTGGTTGAAGACCAGCATTCTCAGACTTAGCTACAGCAAGTCCTGCATAGTCAGGAGCCGCTGGAGCAGCATACGTTCTTGAAGGAGTTTGGCTTTGCTCTGCTTGATAAGTCGAAGTTGCAGTGTCAGAAGTTGCTGTTGATGCTGCTTCTTCTGTTGCACTTGTTCCTGTTGTATCAGCAGGTGTTTCAGTTGCTGGAGCAGCTGCTACTGGTGCTTCTGCTGGAGTTGTTGCTGCCGTTTCTTCAGTAGCTGGAGTCGCTGCTTGAGGAGCTTCTTCTTCAACTGGACTAGTTGTTTCTGCTGCTACAGGTGTTTCTGTAGATGGTGTCTCTTCAGCAACTGTCGCTGTCTCAGAAACTTCTGAATTTGGCGCTACTTCTGTTGGTTTTTCAGTCTCTGTTACAGTTGGAGCATCCTCAATTGGTTGAGAAAGATCTTCTACTTGAACTGTTTGTTCATCAACTGTCACTTGATTCGTCGTCAAATCAGCTGTCGCAGTCGTCACTTCTTCACTAGAATCCGCTTGAGGAGTTTGGATTTCAACTTCCGTCACCTCTTCTTCCTCATTGACAGTTGTAGTGAGGACAGTATCTGGGAAAATCAAGTCCATATTAGTGATTTTGTTCAAATTAGCAAGAACGGTTACATCTACTCCCAAAGCTTCTGCAATCGTGCTCAGGGTATCACCATACTGAACTGTATAGCTGTTTTTGTTCTCGTTTTTCGTCACATCATTTTGGATTTGCTCAACGCTACGTGCTGTCCAAGAGATTTCTTGAGCTTTAGCTCCTAATGCGGGAGCAAGAGACAGGGCTACTGTTGAGGCTAAAATAATTCTTTTCTTCATTCGTTCATATTCCTTTCAAATGAGTACCTGTCTATCATAACACAAAAAAAACAGAAAAAAAGCCCTCTCGGGCCTATTTAACAGAACTGTCTATTCCTTGTAACAAACTAGATCAGTTGAAATAGTTTGTTAGCCTTCTGTCATAAAACTGACACAATCTTTTTATTGCTCATCCTCAAAAATGTAGGGAATATCTGCCAATGCTTGAATCCTCTGATTCCCTTCATAAGTTGACTCTAAAAAGTTAATGCTTTGAATACCGCTATTCTGGGCAAATTTCACATCCAAAGTCCGGTCCCCTAGATAATAGGTAGTCCTAGGATCCAACTCATATTTGTCTAGCAGATATGTCGCCGCTTCTGGACTGGGCTTGCGTGCAAAACCACTCTGATTAGTTAAAATTTCTGTGAAATAACATTCCAAACCCAAGTCTCTTAGAATGGTAAAGGCATTGTCTCCTTTATGGGTATAAACAAACTGCATAATCCCTGCTTCATCTGCCCAAGCCAACACTTCACGCGCACCTGGCATCAAAACTATCTGGGCATTCTTCTCAGCCAAACTCTGGGCACGCACCTGATTGAGCACTTCCACATCCAGTTTTCGCTCTTCTGCCACCTGCTCCAGTAAATCTTGCACCGAAAACTTGAGGATAAACTCTCTCACTTTCTCCTTGTCATAAGGAATAGAAAACTGACCAAAGGTTTCCTCAATCCCTGACAAAATCGCTTCGTAAGAGTCCAATAAGGTTCCATCTAAATCCCAAATAAAAGCTGTTTTTTTCATTTCCTATCCTTTCAAGCTCATATAACTTTGGTAACGGTAGCGTAGAAATAACCATCGAAAACCATTGTCCAATAACGTTCCAGCCCAAATACCAGGCAACCCCCAACCAAGAACAATACCCATAAGATAGGCTGTCCCTATACGGATACACCACATCCCAATACTTGTCGCATAAAAGGGGAGGCGAGCATTTCCCAATCCCTGCCAAACTGCCGTATATATAACTGTCCCTGTCGCCATGGGGGTTCCTAGTAGAGAGAACAGTGCCACCAAAACGCTCGCTTCAACCGCTACAGGATCGGTCGTATAGAGATGAGTCAATGGTGTCCCCAAGGCATAGATACTGAGAGTTAAGGGCAACATGAGAAGCAGGGAAAGCCAAAAGGTTTGCTTGCTCAAATCATCTACTCTTTCCCAGTTATCCTCTCCAACTGCTCGAGCTACCTGCATGACTGTTGCCGTAGCGACGCCAAAGGCAGGCATATAGTTAAACTGGGTCAAGACTTCTCCGACTGCATTTCCAGCTACTGCCTCCGTTCCAAAAGATACAACTAAGGCAATGATGACGACATCTCCAGCTCGCATCATGAGACGTTCTCCTGCCGCTGGCAAAGCCAAAGTCAATAGTTCCTTATCTAAACCAAAAGTCGGTTTCTCAAAAGGCAGCTTTAATTGTGACCACAAAATCACAAGACCGACTAAGCGAGACAAGATAGTCCCCCAAGCAACACCCGCTATGCCCATATCAAGGACAAAAATAGCTAGACTTGAAAAAATAATATTCAAGGCATTGGATAAAAGACTAACATAGAGAGGCAGACGCGGATTATGCGTTGCACGAATCAAGGCACCTAGACTCGTCATCAAGCCCAAGAGAACAATCGATCCGCCTACCAAAGATAGGTAGAGTCCACCACTCTCGGCCACATCCTGCTCAGTGCCCAAGAGTCCTATCATCTCTTGCCCAGCAAAGAGCGATAAGGCGCCTAAAAGTGCACTCAGCAATAGGGTTATCTTGAGAGCCTCTGTCACGTGATAAGCCAACTTGGACTGATCTTTCTGCCCCAAACTTTTTGAAATAACACTGGAAATAGCAGCTCCCAGAGCGATAAAAATCGCCTGGTAAATCGTGATAATATTGCCAGCCACTGAAACACCTGAAATAGCGATCAAGCCCAAGTGGGCGACCAAGTAGCTGTCCACCATTCCCATGAGCATCTGCAAAAAGTTTTCACCCATAGCTGGCAATGCAATATTAAGAATGTCTTTATTTTTCTTAAACAATCTCTCCTCCTGATGAAAAGAAACTCAGTTGGTTTCCCAACCGAGTTTACGCCCTCTGTCTTAAAGTCCTAGATAAGCCTCCACCGCTGCTTGCATGTCAGCAGCTGCCACTGTTGTTTTATGACGAACCGGAGCTGTTTCAAGGCCATCAACCGCTGGTGGCACTGCCACTCCTGAAATGTCATGCAATTGAGCCAAGGCTTCAAAGTCTGTCAGGCCTGCTTTTCCTGTTACCGCTTCTACTGCAACCACTGGGAACTTGTAAGGACTAGCTGTTGAAGCAATCACTGTCTTAGTCGCATCGCCAGTAGCCGCTTGGTATTTTCTATAAACAGCTGAGGCAACCGCCGTATGTGGATCCTCAATATAGGCATCTGTTTGATAAACACGTTTAATTTCTGCTGCTGTTTCTTCCTCAGTCGCATATTCAGCTGCAAAGAGTTCCAAAATCGCTGCATCAAAGTCTATCAATTCATATTGTCCTTGTGTACTCAAGGCATTCATGAGTTCAGCAGTCTTAACCGCATCATTCCCCAAAAGATGGAAAATCAAACGCTCCAAGTTTGAAGATACCAAGATATCCATAGATGGGCTAGTTGTTACCTTAAACTCACGTTTCTTATCGTAAACACGTGTCTTGAAGAAGTCTGTCAAAACATTGTTGTCATTTGAAGCACAGATTAATTTGCCAACTGGAAGACCGATTTGTTTAGCATAAAAGGCAGCCAAAATATTTCCAAAGTTTCCTGTTGGTACTGTGAAGTTGACCTTATCACCAGCTACAATCTCACCAGACTTGACCAACTGAGCATAAGCATAAACATAGTAGACAATCTGTGGCACCAAACGACCAATGTTCATAGAGTTAGCTGATGAAAATTGCAACTTGTTCGCTGCCAATTTTTCACGAAGAGCTACATCGTTGAACATGTGCTTCACATTTGTTTGCGCATCATCAAAGTTTCCATCAATAGCGATAACATGAGTATTGTCGCCAGTCTGAGTAGTCATTTGCAACTCTTGCACCTTGCTGACACCATCCTTTGGATAAAAGACGATAATCTCAGTTCCAGGCACATCGGCAAACCCTGCCATAGCAGCTTTCCCAGTATCACCAGATGTCGCTGTCAAAATGACAATCTTGTTCTCCAAACCATGCTTTTTAGCGGCTGTCGTCATAAAGTACGGCAAGATAGACAAGGCCATATCTTTAAAGGCAATCGTTGAACCATGGAACAATTCCAAGTTGTATTGCCCATCCAGTTTCACCAATGGCGCAATAGCTGGAGTATCAAACTTGCTATCGTAGGCATTGTTGATACAGTAGTCCAACTCCTCAGCCGTAAAGTCATCTAAAAATGCTGATAAAACTAATTTAGCCACTTCTTGGTAAGAAGCATCCTTTAATGTGTCAAAGTCCAAATCAACCTTTGGATAAGAAAGCGGTGTAAACAAACCACCATCCGTCGCCAATCCTTGCAAAATAGCTTGGCTGGCAGTTACTGTATTATTGGCATCACGCGTTGATTGATAAACTAATGTCATGAATCTCTATCCTTTATCTATAGTCTCTTCCATTATATCACGATTTTTCAGAAAATTCTCCCTTTATAAGAGAAATTATAATCCCAATTCTTTCTTCAAAGGCTCTAAATAAACCATTTCTTGCTTATCTCTTTTCTCCAGTCCTTCCTCAGCTAGGGTGAGTAAATCTTTAGAAAACTCGAGAACCGCAGCTTCTTCTTCATCTGTGAGTTGTTTTTTAGAAAATTGTCGTCTTAAAAGCTTATAATCACGACCAGCTGTGGTAAAAAATGGAGCAGTTCGCAAGTAAGCTTCAAGCTTGTCTAAATGAACCAACAAGCCCAAGTGAAAAGCAGCAGAAGCAAAGGTCCTATCAAGCGGCTGAGTACACACACTACGAAACTCAACTGTTCCTCGAGTCGTTAAGTCTTGGTACTGGTAACTACGATGAGTTTGGAAATCTTCCTCCTGAGGGTGAATTAACACCTCATCCCCATTAAGGGTAAATGCTTGGATTTCAGGTGTAGCCAAATAGTCCCTAGCCTGAATCGGATAAAAATAATAGGTCTGCCCATCACGCTCCGCAGTAAAAATCGCAGAATGATTTAGATAGTCAAAAAAATCATCCTCATCTTTAAATAATCTAGTATTGACACCTACATTCTCTGGATAGATACCATGCATGGATTCTTCCCAAAAAATATCTCTCGAAATTTTGGTATCCCAATCTGCACCTGAAAACTCAGAATTGGCAAATAAAAAGGCTTTAGCTGCTTCAATTTGTGTAAAAGCATTAATAACACGCAGGTAGTTGGACCTTGAAACGTCTAGTTGAACCTGACTTCCACAGATAAAGGCACCATACTCAGGAAAATCATGTAAACCTCTACTAGTCTTACTTCTACTTAAGTTCAAGTAAGCCATCAACATCTGATAGCGGGGATAAGCCACTGAACAATTCTCATTTTTATCCCAGTTGGGATGAATGCCGCAGCCAACAATAGCATGATTAGCTTCACCCAATTTATTCTGAATCGTAGCCATATAGAAGTTAAGGCGTTCTTCTACCTCTTGGATAGATTCGGCCTTTCCGAATGCAAACTCAATCGTCGTATAAGCAACCTCAAACAAGATCGTATCTTGGCTGACTGGATCAAGCAACTGAATTGGATTCCCAAAATCATCCACTTTTTCGATAGTAAAACCCAGTACTGATGGTAAATACCGAAAGAGATCTTTAACAACTTCACCATCTGTAGCTTTACCCTCTAAATTTACAATAGGAAATTCTAACTCAATCCCAATAAATAAATCTGGATTCTCTTTTATATTTTTTAAGTAACGTTTCTTTAGTAATTCAACAGACCGAGACATTAACCACCAAACTCTTTCATAATCAAAATAAATTGTGAATAAGTAATATTATACCAAAAATACACTAAAAATGATTAGAATAAGAAGAAAAAGATCATTCATCAGTTATCTGTACTTAAAGAAAAAATATCAAAATCTTCACCAAAATAAAAAACAAGGTCCGAAAACCTTGTCTTTATTACTATACCGGCGGCCGGGGTCGAACCGGCACGTCCTTGCGGACACTGGATTTTGAGTCTAATATTATTAGTTTTAAATCTCAGAAATATTGATTTTATAAGCTTTTTTTCCATAATATTTTTTAAAACTTAGTATCACTTCCAAAGTTTAGATACTTTTTAGTAACTATAAAATGCTAGAAAGTATACTCCTTATTAAAAAGAGTTTTGGACTAGTTTTGTGCAATTTTATTACCCATATCCGTAATAAGAGAGGCTAAATTAATTGTCTTTAATGATTGTAGAAATTGGTTGTGAATATCATTAGACACATAACCAGCTAGCAAAATATGCTCAGCCATGTCATATTGCTTAATCAAGAGAATCTTATCATGTTTTTCATTAAATAAAATCGCACTAATTGCTGTATTAAAGACTGGAAAACGAAAACTCGCACATTGTGAACAATAAGGAATATCTCCCTCATCTTTTAAAAATTTTTTCTCCAAAGGATGCCCACATTCGGGACAACAAGTCATTGTTTTGTCAAATATAGAAGCCTCTTTTTTAAAGTTCTTAAAAGTAATTTTACCAGTAAAATCGAGACCACGCAAGACATTGAAATAAATCAAGACTTTATTTAAAATTTATCTTATGATATACTAAACTTATCAGCTATTGGTTCTGAAAAAGTGTCTGCCACAGTTTTACTACAAATTCTCATGACTTGTGCCAAGATTTATAAAAAACGGATAGCTATAATAGCTCTTAGAGCAAAAACATGACATATAGGAGGTTAAAGACATGTCATACTTTTATCTTTTTATCGCCATTGTAGGAGAGATATTGGGAACTAACCTTTTGAAATTATCAGACGGTTTTACAAAGCCTATTCCAACCGTTTCTGCCCTACTTAGCTATGGCGTTTGTTTCTATTTCCTCTCACTAGCAATGCAAAAAATTCCTGTAGGAATAGCTTATGCAACATGGTCAGCTGTCGGTTTAGTTTTGATATCCTCTATCGCAGTAATGATTTTCAAAGAAACACTAAATGTTTATAGCATTATCGGTTTAATTTTGATTATCATTGGTGTTGTCATGGTTAACTTATTAGGAAATGCAGGACATTAATAAAACCGGCTCTATACTATTTGTAGTGGGTAAATCCCCTATGGATATTATGGAGCCTATTTTGTTGTAGAAAAAAAGTTCCATAAGAACTATAATGAAAAGCTAGAATTCTGTCAATATTTTGGACACATTTTGGGAGGGAATTTTGAAGACTAGCGTCCTCCTAATTTTCCCAATAAGTTTTAACTTCTTCAAAAATCTTATTCAAAAGTTCTGCATCTTTTTCTGACAACTGATTTTTTTCTATAACTCTATCTTTTAGTTCTGTTGCCTTTATTTTATTTCTTGCCACCGAAACTGCTATTGAATGTTTCAAAATATCAAACTCATCCTTTGAAAAGTTTGCAATATTGGTAAGATCTAATTGTTCTAGAGGTAAACTACTGATAATTGAATAAGGTTTTTGTCCCAGCAAATAATCTGTAGTAGTCCCAAAGATATTTGCCAATTTCACAACGAATTCTAATCCTGGTTCTAACGTTCCATTCTCCCACCGAGAATATGTCCCTTGTTGAACTCCAATTAATTCCGATATTTGTACTTGAGTTAACTTTTTTGATTTTCTGAGAGTTTTTAACCTCTCTGAAAATTTATAATCCTCTGTATACATAATTCTCCTATAGATATTCTTATTCGTATATTTTAGCTTGACAAAATATTCCAAACGGTATAAAATAGAATTATTCCATAAGGAATATTTATTTTGAGATTGAATATTCCATTGAGAATATTATAGCATAAAAGGAGGTAAAAGCGTATGTAACTAGTAGTCGATTTAAAAAATTTTAATAAAGGAGGTAAGATTCGACAAAATAAAAAATCTTGAAACAAATGTGCCGTTCGTTCCAAGATCAAAACATATTATGTAACAATTATACCACAGAAAACTCTTCAGTTGCACAAGAAAATTTCGGAGGTTTCACAAAAAGATGACCAATAAAGAGTTAGTCAATCAAATTTCTGGCCTAAACTCTACCTCTACTCTTAAAAATTGGATTCAACTGATTAAAGAGATAAGTGGCAAGGAATTTAAGAAAATTAAAGTTCCTATCAGTAGAAATCCCAGAACTCATCAATTAAGTTATACAGTTGCCTATGATTTTACAGACGAAGACCTTAGACAATTTCAAAAGTTAGCTAAACTAAAACTTGAAATAGGTCTAAAAGAGGCTATACAAGCCGTATTTGGGAGTCTAGCAGACAATGAACATGAATCCCTAAACCAAGTAATAGATGAGCTCTACGATGAACTGAGCGCCTTAAAACAGGAATTTAAGCGAGAAATGCGACTGATAAAAATTGAGAATTCCAACCTAAAAAAGAAAATCCAAGATATTGAAGAGTCGATGCAAACCGGCTTACTAGGGTTTGTTAACAAGAGGTCAAAAAATAGGTTCGGCTAATAGCGAGTTTTCGGCTGAGCCATGAGGCAGAAAGCCGAAAATGAGCGTAGATGCGGACGGACCATTTTTGACCGATAGGGTGTGTAGTAACACCACCCTCTGCAAGTTAGGTGTACCATCGAAAGAATTCAGTATTTCCAAGGGTTTCGGAGATTTTAAGGGTGGCAAAATTAAGCAAAAAGTTGAATCAAAATCTATGGCAAAAAATGAACATTTACGTTCTGTATTTGACTGGATTCAAATTCAGTTTGATAAGACTGAATTTTCGCCAAGAGAAATAATCGAAGACATTCTATTTCTTGACTATGACCTATTTATTGAGAATAAAGGGAGCCTTAAATACTATAACTATGATAGCCAGCTTCATTATGGGAATATCCGTATCTACTATGGAGCGAAAGAGTCGTCCTACATGCTTGTCATGTCAGGACAGGCACTCGAGTTCTATAGAGATATGGTATTAGATCCAAATAGTCTGTCCGAAAGACAGTTTTTGAACAACCTCTACTACAATTACAATCATTTTTCAGTAAGACGAATTGATATTGCAATAGATGATTTTAATGAAACACCCTATTTCACTCCTAATCAGCTTCTAAAGATTTGTCAGAAGAAACGCTTTATATATGGAAAAAGCACCTACTACAATACCTACGGAGATGAAACAATCGGCCAGACCTTATATTTGAGAAAACCCAATGATGACGAAAGACTTAGAATTTACGATAAACGCTTAGAACGAGCTGAGAAGCTCGGTATCAGCAAGCGGTATATAGAAAATTGGATAAGAACTGAGTTAGAACTTAGGAAAGAAAAAGCTCACTACTTCATTCAAGAATGGTTGCATTCAGAAATAGATCTTCTCAACTTTACCAAGGGATATCTCAAAGAAAAAGTGAGGTTCTATAGTGATAGCTATTTCTCAAAACCTTTGAGATCTTGGGAAAAGTTTTTAGGCCATTCAAAACCCGTCTCTATCATTATTTCAAAATCAAAAACAGAACTAGAACAAAAATTAGAATGGTTTACCTATAAAGGTTCAGGAGCTATTCTAAAAGCGTATAAATTTCTATACGACAATAACTTACTGCATGAGTATGAGAAATCTAACTATCTCGCACTCAACAATATGGAATATCCACCAGATTTAGCAAGTGGATTAATAGAAAGAGCAATACTCTTTAAACGAGAGGATTTGATCCCTACAATCAAAGAAAATATTAAAAGGAGAAATTAA
The DNA here is from genome assembly GCF_000298695.2 of Streptococcus sp. GMD3S. Classification (GTDB taxonomy): domain Bacteria; phylum Bacillota; class Bacilli; order Lactobacillales; family Streptococcaceae; genus Streptococcus. Next base: position 39,231 of record NZ_AJRC02000017.1, read on the forward strand.
CTATGGCAAAAATGCTTTCACAAAATGACTGGAATTTTAATAACATTGGAACAAAATTTGAATTGGATGAAGTCATTCCAAAATTTGAAACGGAAGTCCGAGCAGATGCAAACGGAGAAATTATCAAAAACCGAGATGGTAGCGAAAGACGTTTTAATACCGATAAAATCATTGGTTGGAAATACAATGTAACAATCAAGGATGGACAATTCAAAAAGAAATCAACCCAAGTCTCAGTAGACAATCCAGATGCCTTGGTTGATAATGACTATATCCAAGCAATGGATGAAGTACCAGTTACATTTGACAATTTACAAGCTACTATGATTAGCACAACAATGTATTACAAGGCGGATGCTATCCATTTAGTAGATGTAAAACAAAAATAAGTATCAGACAAGGGGAGTTAATCCTCCCCTTACTTAATCTGAATAGAAAAGGAGATAACATGATTAAAACTGTAACAAAAGATGACCTTGTCGAACTTGGATTTGCTCCAGGAACTGCAAGAAAGATTATCCATACCGGTAAATTACTATTAGTGAATCGTGGTTTTAACATCTACGATAACAAACGGATTGGTACAATTCCAGCCAGTGTCGCTGAAGAACTATTAGGAATTGAACTCCAGAAAGAAGCGTAGCTTATGGCTTTACGTAAAAGTAGAGACGGAACTTGGATTGTCGATGTTTCCAATGGTATAAATCCAATATCTCTAAAACAACGTAGAATTGTAAGAAAAGGATTCAAAACTAAAAAAGAAGCATTGGAGGCCGAACAATACTTACGAAGTGTCGAACTTAAAGAAAAAAGTTTCAACTCAAAAATATCAATTGATATCCTTTATGATCTCTTAAAAGAAGAGGATAAAATAAACAACAGAAAACAAAGCTATATAGATACACAAGAAAACAACTATAACAGGCATATAAAAAACTATTTTGAAAAAGTTGATGATGTAGCTAAATTAACTTATGAAGATATCTATCAATTCAGAGAACATCTAAGAGATAAAAATGCTCAAAACTCGGAAAAGAAGCTAAGTCCAAATACTATTAATAAAATTATAATTTTACTAAAGAAAATTCTGGATGTTGGATTAAGAAAGGGATTTTACAAGGAACATCCTGTAGGAATGCTAAAAAAATTACCAATAGAAAAAGCAAAATTAAATTTCTGGACAATAAAAGAATTCAAGCACTTCTTAACACTATTTAACGACGATGAATACAATATCAAATTACTATTCACAGTTTTATTTTTTACTGGTCTAAGACTGGGAGAAGCACTTGCTCTAACGTGGAAGGATATAGAGTTTTCAACAAATACAATCCATGTAAGCAAATCAGTATACGTTAAAAAAGGTGAAGAACACATTAGTAGTACAAAGACAAAAGCTGGAACCCGAAGAATCATCATGAACGCCAAACTAGTGGAGACACTAGAAGACTGGAAACAGATACAGCATGAGAGATTGAAAGAATTTACAACTAACCTAGATGATCTACAGATATTTCAAAATAGCCCTATTACAATAACTAAAGATTCAATCGAAAAACAATATAAAAAAATATTGCAAAGAAATAGTTCTTTAAAAAAGATAAGAATTCACGACTTCAGGCATTCACATGCTTCACTGCTAATAAATCAAGGAGAAGATTATCTTGTCGTAAAAGAAAGATTAGGCCATGCATCTATAACTACAACAATAGATACATACTCTCATTTGTATCCAAGCAAGCAACAAAAATTAGCGGATAAATTAGATGATTTATTATAAATCTAGTAATTTTAAGTAACTCAGCGTTACAAATTCAACAAATAAAAGAAAAAGACAAGGTCCGAAAACCTTGTCTTTAATACTATACCGGCGGCCGGGGTCGAACCGGCACGTCCTTGCGGACACTGGATTTTGAGTCCAGCGCGTCTGCCAATTCCGCCACGCCGGCAAATAGTAACTGGGGTAGCTGGATTCGAACCAACGCATGAGGGAGTCAAAGTCCCTTGCCTTACCGCTTGGCTATACCCCAATAATATAAAATAGGCGAGTGATGGGGATCGAACCCACGCATGCCAGAGCCACAATCTGGTGTGTTAACCACTTCACCACACCCGCCATAATCATATTAACACGGGCAGTAGGAATTGAACCCACACTGAAGGTTTTGGAGACCTTAGTTCTACCTTTAAACTATGCCCGTAACTAAAGTAATGGAAGGGGAGGGATTCGAACCCCCGAACCCGAAGGAGCGGATTTACAGTCCGCCGCGTTTAGCCTCTTCGCTACCCTTCCAAGTTATAAACAAAATATGGCGCGAGACGGAATCGAACCGCCGACACATGGAGCTTCAATCCATTGCTCTACCAACTGAGCTACCGAGCCAAATT
>NZ_AJRC02000016.1:0-43026 GCF_000298695.2 Streptococcus sp. GMD3S
TGCTTCCAGCAGACCAAACAGACTTGAAAGACGGTAGTCAAGCGACTCCAACTCAGCCAAGTAAAACGGAAGTGAAGACAGCAGAAGGCACATGGAGCTTCAAGTCCTATGACAAGACATCTGAAACTATTAATGGAGCAGATGCCCACTTTATCGGTACTTGGGAATTCACTCCAGCGCCAACAGTGACTCATAAGGCAACTCACGAGTTTGTCAGCGGAACTCCAGGAAAAGAACTTCCACAAGAAGTAAAAACTCTGCTTCCAGCAGACCAAACAGACTTGAAAGATGGCAACCAAGTAACTCCAACACAACCAAGTAAAACGGAAGTTAAGACAGCAGAAGGCACATGGAGCTTCAAGTCATACGACAAGACTTCAGAGACTGTCAACGGTTCAGATGTTAAGTTTGTAGGAACATGGGAATTTACAGCGAGCCCAGCATCAACAGTGACTCATAAAGCAGTTCACGAGTTTGTCAGCGGAACGCCAGGAAAAGAACTTCCACAAGAAGTGAAAACCTTGCTTCCAGCAGACCAAACAGACTTGAAAGATGGCAACAAAGTAACTCCAACGCAACCAAGTAAAACAGAAGTGAAGACAGCAGAAGGTACCTGGAGCTTCAAGTTCTACGATAAGACATCGGAAACAATTAATGGATCAGATGTTAAGTTTGTAGGTACATGGGAATTCACCCCATCCCCAACCTATAAGGCAACTCACGAGTTTGTCAGCGGAACTCCAGGTAAAGAACTTCCACAAGAAGTGAAATCCCTGCTTCCATCAGACCAAACAGACTTGAAAGATGGCAGTCAAGCAACGCCAACGCAACCAAGTCAAACAGAAGTTAAGACAGCAGAAGGTACCTGGAGCTTCAAGTCTTATGACAAGACATCTGAAACCATCAATGGAGCAGATGTTAAGTTTGTAGGTACATGGGAATTTACAGCAACTCCAGTTCCAACAGTGACTCATAAAGCGGTTCATGAGTTTGTCAGCGGAACGCCAGGAAAAGAACTTCCGCAAGAAGTGAAAACCTTGCTTCCGGCAGACCAAACAAACTTGAAAGATGGAAGTCAAGCAACACCAACGCAACCAAGTCAAACAGAGGTTAAGACTGCAGAAGGCACATGGAGCTTTAAGTCCTATGACAAAGCATCAGAAACCATCAATGGAGCGGATGCCCACTTCGTCGGTACTTGGGAATTTACCCCGGCACCAAATAAAAATTCTGGAAATAATAGCCAACCAGAAGAAGGAAGTAGTCAAACTAAGGCCTTGTTACCAAACACAGGCTCTGCAGTATCTGGTCTTCTTTCAATCATCGGTCTTGCCTTTGCAAGCCTAGCAGTTTTTGTCCTTCGCAAGAAAGACTAAGTCACTCTTAGTAAATGAGAGATTAACTGCTTAATTTCGTAGTATAAGAAGAGAGAACGAGAAATCGTTCTCTCTTTTTCTTGCATTTTATATCGAGATGTGATATAGTTTATATAACGAGGTGCGATATATCAAACTAAATAGGAGGTGTGATTAAATGGAATTAACAGATAAGATCAGGCGTGTTTACCTTCCCATGACTGAAACAGGTTTTTATATCTTGTTTTGTTTACAGAAGGAGAACCATGGATATGGTATCACACAAAAGGTCAAGGAAATGACAGATTCGCAAGTTTCGATTAGTCCTGGAACTATGTATGGGACCTTGTCAAAGATGGAAAAGGATGGCTTGATTTCCTTTGTCCGAGAAGAGGAAAAACGTAAAATCTATCAGATCACAGACTTGGGACGAAAAGTTTTAGATATTGAATTGAAACGTATTGAACGGCTCTACAGAAATAGTCGGGAGGAAGGATGATGGAAAAGAAAATTGTTTACCGAATTTTTACAATTGCGGATTATGAGAGTGAGGCTCTATACTTTAGAGAAATGCATGCTGAGGGCTGGAAACTTAGGAAAGTAAGCTATTCTATCTTATTGTTTGTAGTCAAGTATACCTTTGAAAAGTGTCAGCCTGAGCAGGTGTCTTATCAGTTGGATTTTTACCCGATGGAAAAATCAGAGAGATCCTCCTATTTACAACTATTTAAAGATTGTGGTTGGGAGCATATTACAGACTTTAATAGTTTTTCCTATTTTAGAAAAGCACATTCTGAAATTGAATCGGATGCAGAGTTTGAAATTTATAACGATGCTACTGGGAAGTTAGCTATGGTTAATCGCATTTTAAGACTGCGATTAGTACCTGTTTTACTTTTGCTAGCCATACATATACCATTCTTACTTAAATTGCTCAATAGAAGTAATGCGTATGGTCTATGGAGTTTTCTTGCGGTCGGGCTAGATGTTTTCTGGTCTTTAATCCTTTTGTTAATAGTTGCCTATATTAGCTGGAAGTTATGGCATAAAAAGAAGGAATTATCAGATTTATGATAGGCTAGGTATGCTCAAAATTGGAGGGGAAGTCATGATCAATAAAAAGCAATTTCGGATTTTTACCATTGTTGATTTGGACAAGGAAGAAGAGTATTTGCGTGAGATGCACTTGAAAGGCTGGAGATATAGAACGAGTCGTTTTGGTTTTTTCTATTTTTGCCAATGCCAACCTGACGATGTCATCTACCGTATCTATGATTCTAGATTTCTTAAAAAGTATAAGCATGAACTGCAAGATTTTAGAAATAGCGGTTGGGAATTGATAGAAACAGGTTTTTGTTCAATTCTTCGTAAACCAACTTCTGATATACTTTCAGAGGAGAAAGTCTATATGAGTAAGGGTCTCAGATGGGAAGTTATGCGGTCTAGACTTCGTTCCTGTATAGCCACTTTTTCAGGTGGTCTTGTTGTTTGCATGAGTTTGTATCGAGAAAACTTGTCTCAGTCTTTCTTTATTATTTTCTTTTTATACACTTGCTTAATTTCTTATCTAATCTATGGTTTTTTCAGACTTAAAAGGAAATACCAGGTAGATGAGTAGCAAGGTTCTAGGTCTTCAGACTGATTTTTAGCACTCTTGGTAAAAGAGTGCTAATTTTTTGAGTTTTTATCTTGACATTCTCTTCTAAGGGTGTATAATAGAATCATGAGTTAGCACTTGGGTACATAGAGTGCTAATCGATCGGACAGAGAGGAGTGATGAGATGGTTACAGAGCGTCAGCAGGATATTTTAAATCTGATCATTGACATCTTTACCAAAACGCACGAACCTGTCGGATCCAAGGCGCTACAAGAGTCTATCAATTCTAGTAGTGCTACCATTCGTAATGACATGGCAGCTCTAGAGAAGCAGGGTTTGCTTGAGAAGGCTCATACCTCAAGCGGTCGGATGCCAAGTGTCGCGGGATTTCAGTACTATGTGAAACACTCGCTTGCTTTTGACAGACTGGCTGAAAATGAGGTATACGAGATTGTCAAAGCCTTTGATCAGGAATTCTTCAAATTGGAGGATATCCTGCAAGAGGCTGCTAATCTACTGACAGACCTGAGCGGCTGTACGGTAGTAGCACTGGATGTTGAGCCGAGCAGGCAACGGTTGACAGCCTTTGATATCGTTGTTTTGGGGCAACATACAGCCTTGGCAGTATTTACCCTAGACGAGTCCCGAACGGTTACCAGTCAATTTCTGATTCCAAGGAACTTCTTGCAGGAAGATTTAAATCGCCTCAAGACCTTGATTCAAGAACGTTTCCTCGGTCACACGGTTCTAGATATTCACTACAAGATTCGGACGGAGATTCCGCAGATTATCCAGCGTTACTTCACAACAACGGACAATGTCATGGATCTCTTTGAACACATTTTTAAAGAAATGTTCAACGAAAACATTGTGGTATCGGGCAAGGTCAATCTCTTGAATTTTGCCAATCTAGCGGCCTATCAGTTCTTTGACCAACCGCAAAAGGTGGCTTTGGAGATTCGTGAGGGTCTGCATGAAGATCAGATGCAAAATGTTCGTGTTGCGGACAGTCAGGAATCCTGTCTAGCTAACCTAGCAGTGATTAGCAGTAAATTCCTCATTCCTTATCGAGGTTTTGGAATTCTAGCGATTATCGGTCCAGTCAACCTGGATTACCAGCAATTGGTCAACCAAGTCAATGTGGTCAATCGTGTTTTGACGATGAAGTTGACAGATTTTTATCGCTACCTCAGCAGCAATCATTACGAAGTAAATTAATTTTGAAATCAATAAAGGAGGCGAAAATGGCCCAAGATAAAAAAAACGAAGAAATGAAAGAAGAGGAAGTTGTGGAAACAACTGAAGAAACAACTCCTGAGAAGTCTGAGTTGGACTTGGCAAATGAACGTGCGGATGAGTTCGAAAACAAATACCTTCGCGCTCATGCAGAAATGCAAAATATCCAACGCCGTGCCAACGAAGAGCGTCAAAACTTGCAACGTTATCGTAGCCAAGACCTGGCAAAAGCAATCTTACCATCGCTCGACAACTTAGAACGTGCACTAGCCGTTGAAGGTTTGACAGACGATGTCAAAAAAGGATTGGAGATGGTGCAAGAGAGCTTAATTCACGCTTTGAAAGAAGAAGGAATCGAAGAAATCGCAGCTGACGGTGAATTTGACCATAACTACCATATGGCCATCCAAACTCTCCCAGCAGACGATGAACACCCAGCAGATACCATCGCCCAAGTCTTCCAAAAAGGCTACAAACTCCATGACCGCATCCTACGCCCAGCCATGGTAGTAGTATATAACTAGGCTAGAGAACTTAAAAACTTGTCCGAAACGACAATAAACTATGAAGAAAGTTAAAAAGCAAGCTGGAGGCTTGCAAGGAAGATGTTGCCCGCCGTGGTGAAAGTTTCAGTAGCGTGTGCTACTGAAACAGGGGATTTTTGAGACAATTGGCTCAAAAATAAGTGATGAAATCCCGTAGGGAGTTGCTCACGTCCCCACCACTTAAGGGGAATATTAAGAAAAGTCAAAAATAGAATATAAAATTTAAGGAGAAAAACACATGTCTAAAATTATTGGTATTGACTTAGGTACAACAAACTCAGCAGTTGCAGTTCTTGAAGGAACTGAAAGCAAAATCATCGCAAACCCAGAAGGTAACCGTACAACTCCATCTGTAGTATCATTCAAAAACGGAGAAATCATCGTTGGTGATGCTGCAAAACGTCAAGCAGTAACAAACCCAGATACTGTTATCTCTATCAAATCTAAGATGGGAACTTCTGAAAAAGTTTCTGCAAATGGAAAAGAATACACTCCACAAGAAATCTCAGCTATGATTCTTCAATACTTGAAAGGTTACGCTGAAGAGTACCTTGGTGAAAAAGTAACCAAAGCAGTTATCACAGTTCCAGCTTACTTCAACGATGCTCAACGTCAAGCAACTAAAGACGCTGGTAAAATCGCTGGTCTTGAAGTAGAACGTATCGTCAACGAACCAACTGCAGCAGCTCTTGCTTACGGTTTGGACAAGACTGACAAAGAAGAAAAAATCTTGGTATTCGACCTTGGTGGTGGTACATTTGACGTATCTATCCTTGAATTGGGTGACGGTGTCTTCGATGTATTGTCAACTGCAGGGGACAACAAACTCGGTGGTGACGACTTTGACCAAAAAATTATCGATCACTTGGTAGCAGAATTCAAGAAAGAAAATGGTATTGACTTGTCTACTGATAAGATGGCAATGCAACGTTTGAAAGATGCGGCTGAAAAAGCTAAGAAAGACCTTTCTGGTGTAACTTCAACACAAATCAGCTTGCCATTTATCACTGCAGGTGAGGCTGGACCTCTTCACTTGGAAATGACTTTGACTCGTGCGAAATTTGACGATTTGACTCGTGACCTTGTAGAACGTACAAAAGTTCCAGTTCGTCAAGCCCTTTCAGATGCAGGTTTGAGCTTGTCAGAAATCGACGAAGTTATCCTTGTTGGTGGTTCAACTCGTATCCCAGCCGTTGTAGAAGCTGTTAAAGCTGAAACTGGTAAAGAACCAAACAAATCAGTAAACCCTGACGAAGTTGTTGCTATGGGTGCTGCTATCCAAGGTGGTGTCATCACTGGTGATGTGAAAGACGTTGTCCTTCTTGATGTAACACCATTGTCACTTGGTATCGAAACAATGGGTGGAGTCTTCACAAAACTTATCGACCGCAACACTACAATCCCAACATCTAAATCACAAGTCTTCTCAACTGCGGCAGACAACCAACCAGCCGTTGATATCCACGTTCTTCAAGGTGAACGCCCAATGGCAGCTGATAACAAGACTCTTGGACGCTTCCAATTGACTGATATCCCAGCTGCACCTCGTGGAATTCCTCAAATCGAAGTAACATTTGATATCGACAAGAACGGTATCGTGTCTGTTAAGGCTAAAGATCTTGGAACTCAAAAAGAACAAACTATTGTCATCCAATCTAACTCAGGTTTGACAGACGAAGAAATCGACCGCATGATGAAAGATGCAGAAGCTAACGCTGAAGCAGATAAGAAACGTAAGGAAGAAGTTGACCTTCGTAACGAAGTAGACCAAGCCATCTTTGCGACTGAAAAAACTATCAAGGAAACTGAAGGAAAAGGCTTCGATGCAGAGCGTGACGCTGCCCAAGCTGCCCTTGATGACCTTAAGAAAGCGCAAGAAGACAACAACTTGGACGAAATGAAAGCAAAACTTGAAGCATTGAACGAAAAAGCTCAAGGGCTTGCTGTTAAACTCTACGAACAAGCCGCAGCAGCACAACAAGCTCAAGCAGGAGCAGAAGGCGCACAAGCAACAGGAAACGCAGGCGATGACGTCGTAGACGGAGAGTTTACAGAGAAGTAAGATGTTGAGGCGTTAAGAAAACGAAAGAAAAATAGGAAGCCATCGCCTTGTGTGATGCACAAAAGATGGCTTATCTTTTTTCCGAAGTTTTTAGCCGAAACTCAGTTAAGCCTAACTCGTTAAGAATGACGAATTACTAAGGTACTTTGTCTAAATGTAATAATGATAGGAAGAAATCCAGAGGTTGCAACCCAGCCTCTGTTTTTCGGTAAAATAGAGGATGTTGCGTATGAAAAAAGTACTTTGTATCATTTATCCTAATTTTTCTCTTCATGAGATAACCGCTTTAACAAGTACTTTAGCTCTGTCTTTTGACATCACGATTGATTATGTCGCTTCAGATTATTCGATAGTTATATCTGAGGATGGCTTGCCTTGTCGGTCTACAAAAACATTGGATCAAGTACGTATAGAAGAATATTCTTGTGTGATTTTGCCAGGAATGGTAAATATAGGTCCTGCTCTACAGGATGAAAAATTAAATTCGTTTTTGAGGGAACTCGGTAAGCAGGATATCTTAATTACAGCCATTTCTTCAGCACCTATTTTGTTGGCAAAAGCAGGTTTATTGAATGATACGAAATTTACAGGTGGGATTTGGCAAAACTTCTTTGACTATTTTGAATTTCTTCCTCGGAAAAATTTCAAAGCAAAAGCTGTCCTGCAAGATAAAAATATCATTACTGCTATTGGTTTTGCACATCAAGAGTTTGCAAGAAAAGTAATTCTTGGTCTAGATTTGACAGAAAATACTGACAACTATTTTAAAGAACAAGACGGGTATACAGAGGAGGATTTGATATTTACTCTATCAGATGAAGAGTTTGATGAAGTGAAGCAGAGTATAGAAAATACCCTCTAAATATTTACTTATAAATTATAGAAAGGAATAAGGGTGTTCGAGTAACTGAACACGGTTTCCGAAATTTCTAACTCAATATAAAAGAAAGGAATTGAACCCGACCTAAATGGTGGTTTAATTCAAAATATCAATAGAAAGGAACAAGTGTGTTCAGGGAATTGAACACGGGCTACGGACTGTGCCAAAAAGATAGTTTTTTCTAGGACGTAAGTGTTTGTCGTCAAAACTCCTATTTTGGCTGTGTCCGTTTGACGCCCTTTGTATCTTGAATTATGAACAATACTGAATTTTATGATCGTCTGGGGGTGTCAAAAAACGCTTCGGCAGACGAGATCAAAAAGGCTTATCGTAAGCTTTCCAAAAAATACCACCCAGATATTAACAAGGAGCCTGGCGCTGAGGAAAAATACAAGGAAGTTCAAGAAGCCTATGAGACTTTAAGTGACGACCAAAAACGTGCAGCCTACGACCAGTATGGTGCTGCAGGTGCCAACGGTGGCTTTGGTGGTGCTGGCGGTTTTGGTGGCTTTGACGGAGCAGGTGGCTTCGGTGGTTTTGAAGATATCTTCTCAAGTTTTTTCGGGGGGGGCGGAGCTTCACGCAATCCAAACGCTCCTCGTCAAGGGGATGACCTCCAGTACCGTGTGAACTTGACCTTTGAAGAAGCTATCTTCGGAACAGAAAAAGAAGTTAAGTACAACCGTGAAGCCAGCTGTCGTACATGTAATGGATCTGGTGCTAAGCCAGGGACAAGTCCAGTCACTTGTGGACGCTGTCATGGTGCTGGTGTTATTAACGTTGATACGCAGACTCCTCTTGGTATGATGCGCCGTCAAGTAACTTGTGATGTCTGTCATGGTCGCGGAAAAGAAATTAAAGATCCATGTACAACTTGTCACGGAACAGGTCATGAAAAACAAGCTCATAGCGTACATGTGAAGATCCCTGCTGGTGTGGAAACAGGCCAACAAATCCGCCTAGCTGGTCAAGGTGAAGCAGGCTTTAACGGTGGACCTTATGGTGACTTGTATGTAGTAGTTTCTGTGGAAGCTAGCGATAAGTTTGAACGTGAAGGAACAACTATTTTCTACAAGTTAAATCTTAATATTGTCCAAGCTACTCTTGGAGATACTGTGGAAATTCCAACCGTGCATGGAGATGTTGAATTGGTTATCCCAGAAGGAACTCAGACTGGCAAGAAATTCCGTCTGCGTGGCAAGGGAGCACCGAGCCTTCGTGGCGGTGCCGTTGGTGACCAATACGTTACTGTCAATGTCGTGACTCCGACAGGTTTGAACGACCGCCAAAAAGCAGCGCTTAAAGAGTTCGCAGCTGCAGGTGACTTGAAAGTCAATCCAAAGAAAAAAGGCTTCTTTGACCATATAAAAGATGCCTTTGAAGGAGAATAAAGTAAAAAGAGCCGGCGGGCTCTTTTTTTGTTATCATTAAAAATTTAGTATCGAGAAATCATTCTCCAGTTAGTGTACTATTTATACTTTTGAGTGAGCAAGCCAGCCACATCCATCTCCTGGATGAGTTGCTTGAATTCCTCTTCCTTTCCAGGCTTAACGGTGACGGTGTCAATGCGCTTAATCGCCGAATTATCCTGAATATCTACTAAGGTCAAAGCTTTTTCATAGAATGCGATTCCCTTTTTAAAACTTTCCTGATTATTCCAAAAGAGAAGTGAGTAATTAGGGTTAAATTTCTTTCCTTTTTCTTGGAAATACTTCTCGCCCTCCTCCCCTAAAAATTGTATTAAACCACGATTGAATAAGTTGTCTCCTACTTTATAGTAGGAAATATCTCTTGTCTGGAGGACATAGACTTTCAGTCGGTTTTTGGTGAGTTTTGGACTTTCCTTTAGGACGGGGTGGCTATTGACAACCTCATCTGAGAAAGTAACATAAAAATTTAATCCTCCACCCTCGTATTGATAGTATCCATCTGATTCTACTTTCTCAGGAGGGAGGTCAAGGGAGATAAAGATTTGTTTTAAGGTTTCATTCCCATTTCGGATGTCACTCGGTGAGGCCTTGAAAAGATTCATCACTAGTAGAAATGCTAGGGCTGCAAGCAAGCAGAGACAGCCGCAAATAATCGCGATGACCTTCGCTAGAACTTTTAAAGACTGTTTCATTTTCATTCCCTCCCTTTTCTGTTCGAATTTAGTAACCCAAAATGGAATTAAGAAAAGTTGGAGGCTTTCTTATTCTTGTTTTTCTTCTTGGAGAACCGCCATTCTGGTCTGGAAATCTTTTTCCAAGACTTTGAACTTGTAGGTCAAGTCTTTTTGGTATTCCTTGATAAGGGTTTTTTGTTGGTCGATGATTTGTAGGCTGTTTTGGATGATATCCAAATCATCCTTGATAGCTTGGACACGGTCAGTTGTATCTAGCACCTCATCCTGAATGGCTTGGCGATTTTTCACGACAAAATAACTTCCAGCTGCAGCTCCTGCAAATAGCAATAGATTGGATAGTTTCATGGCATCTCCTTAAGCGTTTTTAATGGTTTCAGCGACTTGAGCAAGTTTGTCAAAGTCAGGTTCGTGGGCGATAAAGTCAATCTTGAGGTCATCTTCTGCACCGTAGCGAGGTACGAGATGCACGTGAGTATGAAAGACTGTTTGACCAGCAACTTCCTCACAGTTGGCGATGATGTTCATTCCGGCAGCCTTGGTAGCCTTCATGACTTTTTGAGCCACTGTTGGTACTTGGGCAAAGAGTTGGCTAGCGCTGGCAGCGTCCATCTCCAAAAGATTGCGAAAATGCTCTTTGGGTACAATGAGGGTGTGTCCAGGCGTTACTTGAGAGATATCAAGAAAGGCAAGAACCTGCTCATCTTCGTATACTTTTGAAGCAGGAATCTCCCCTGCGATAATCTTACAAAAAATGCAATCTGACATAAAATCCACCTCTACTGTATTGAATTTTGATATAATATAGCTACATTATACCAGATTCGGAGAAAATATGTTAGAAATTAAAAACCTGACAGGAGGCTATGTCCATGTTCCTGTCTTGAAAGATGTGTCCTTTACAGTTGAAAGTGGGCAGTTGGTCGGTTTGATTGGTCTCAACGGTGCTGGGAAATCAACGACAATCAATGAGATTATTGGACTGTTGACACCTTACAGTGGGGAAATTAAGATTAACGGTCTCACCCTGCGAGAAGATGCGACCAGCTATCGCAAACAGATTGGCTACATCCCAGAAACGCCTAGCTTGTATGAGGAATTGACCCTCAGAGAGCATATCGAGACGGTTGCCATGGCCTATGGTATTGAGCAAAAAGTGGCTTTTGATCGTGTGGAACCTTTATTAAAAATGTTTCGTTTGGACCAAAAATTAGACTGGTTTCCTGTGCATTTCTCCAAAGGGATGAAGCAGAAGGTCATGATTATCTGTGCCTTTGTCGTGGATCCTAGCCTCTTTATCGTCGATGAGCCTTTTCTTGGTCTCGATCCCTTGGCGATTGCCGACTTGATTCAGCTTTTGGAAGTAGAAAAGCAAAAAGGCAAGTCTATTCTCATGAGTACCCATGTGCTGGACTCGGCGGAAAGGATGTGTGACGCCTTTGTCATCCTCCACAAGGGAGAGGTGAGGGCTCAGGGGAACCTCCAGCAACTCCGCGAGGCTTTTGATATGCCCGAGGCTAGCTTGAATGATATTTACTTGGCTCTAACCAAAGAGGAGGACCTATGAAAGACTTGTTTTTAAGGAGAAAGCAGGCTTTTCGTAAGGAGTGTGTCGGTTATCTGCGTTATGTTCTCAATGACCACTTTGTCTTATTCCTGCTGGTTCTCATCGGTTTTTTAGCCTACCAGTACAGTCAACTCCTGCAACATTTTCCTGAAAACCACTGGCCTATCCTCTTGTTTTTGGGGATTGTATCTGCCTTGCTTTTGGCTTGGGGAGGAATCGCGACCTACATGGAAGGACCTGACAAGCTCTTTCTCTTAGTCAGTGAAGAGGAAGTTAAGTCTCACCTCAAAGGGCAGACGATGCGCTCACTGGTCTTTTGGCTTTTTGTCCAGACCCTTTTCTTGCTTTTATTTGCGCCCTTATTTTTAGCCATGGGTTATGGCTTGCCAGTCTTTCTCATCTATGTGCTTTTGTTGGGAGCTGGGAAATATCTCCTCTTTCGCCAAAAATCCAGTAAATTTTTTACAGAGACTGGGCTTGACTGGGACTATGTCGTTTCCCAAGAAAGCAAGCGCAAGCAAGTCTTGCTTCGTTTCTTTGCTCTCTTTACTCAGGTCAAGGGCGTTTCAAATAGTGTCAAACGTCGCGCTTATCTGGATTTTATCCTTAAAGCAGTTCAGAAGGTACCTGGGAAAATTTGGCAAAATCTCTATCTTCGTTCTTACTTGCGAAATGGAGACCTCTTTGCCCTCAGTTTGCGCCTCTTGCTCCTATCCTTGTTAGCTGTGATCTTTATCGAGCAAGCTTGGATCGCGACGGCAGTGGTGGTTCTATTTAACTATCTCCTGCTCTTTCAGTTACTGGCCCTCTATCATGCCTTTGACTACCAGTACTTGACTCAGCTCTTTCCACTAGAAAAAGGGGAGAAAGAGAAGGGATTGAAACAGATTGTGCTTGGTGTGGGAAGTGCAGTTCTTTTGCTGGAATTGCTGGTCGGAGCAGTGGTTTTTCAAGAAAAAATAGCCTTGTTGGCTCTTGTAGGGGCTAGTCTCTTCCTACAATTGTTTTATTTGCCTTACCAACTAAAAAGATTGGTTGACGAATAGACCAAAAACTAGTAGAATAGTAAGGAAACTTTATACGGAGGAAAGAAATGGACTTGGGTGATAATGAGCTAACGCTGACCCCTATCCCTGGGAAGAGTGGCAAAGCTTATATGGGAAGCTACCCTGATGGGAAGCGCGTCTTTGTAAAAATGAACACCTCTCCAATCCTACCTGGCCTAGCCAGAGAACAAATCGCTCCTCAATTACTATGGACTCGTCGTTTAGCGGATGGTCGTGATATGTGTGCTCAGGAATGGCTGACGGGTAAAATCTTGACCCCTTACGATATGAATCGCAAGCAGATTATCAATATCTTGAACCGCCTTCACCGCTCGCGTCCCTTGATGAAGCAGTTGAGCCGTTTGGGATATACCATGGAAACACCAGTTGATTTGCTACGTTCTTGGCAGCAAGGAGTTCCAGAAATCTTGAAGCAGAATCACTATTTGAACAGTGTGATTGCGGAACTAGGTAAGACGGTTCCAGGTTTTAGGGAAGACCATGCAACGATTGTGCATGGGGATCTTCGTCATAGTAATTGGATTGAGACGGAGAGTGGACTCGTTTATCTAGTGGATTGGGATTCGGTTCGTCTGACGGATCGTATGTTTGATGTGGCGCATTTGCTATGCCACTACATTCCAGATCATCAGTGGCGTCAATGGTTGAGAGACTACGGCTATAAGTACAATCAGACAGTGTTAGATAAATTGTATTGGTATGGTCAGTATTCTTATTTGAACCAGATTGCCAAATACTGTGAAAATCAAGATTTAGACAATGTAAACCGGGAGATTTACGCCTTGCGTGTCTTCCGCGATAAGTATGGAAAGAAGAGATGAGAGTTAGAAATCGTAAAGGGGCGACAGAATTACTAGAGGCCAATCCTCAGTATGTGGTCCTCAATCCCTTGGAAGCTAAAGGGAAATGGCGAGACTTGTTTGGAAATGATCATCCTATTCATGTAGAGGTTGGAAGTGGGAAAGGGGCCTTCGTATCCGGAATGGCCAAGCAAAATCCTGACATCAACTACATCGGGATTGATATCCAAAAGTCGGTATTGAGTTATGCCTTGGATAAGGTATTAGAAGTTGGAGTGCCCAACATCAAGTTGCTGTGGGTAGATGGTTCAGATCTGACCGACTACTTTGAAGACGGTGAGATTGATCGTCTCTACCTAAACTTTTCAGATCCCTGGCCTAAAAAACGCCATGAAAAACGTCGTTTGACTTACAAGAGTTTCTTGGATACCTTCAAGCGCATCTTGCCTGAGAATGGGGAAATCCATTTCAAGACAGATAACCGTGGCTTGTTTGAGTACAGTCTAGTGAGCTTTTCTCAGTATGGGATGAAACTCAATGGTGTTTGGCTGGACTTGCATGCCAGTGATTTTGAAGGCAATGTCATGACAGAGTATGAGCAAAAATTCTCCAGCAAAGGTCAAGTGATCTATCGAGTTGAAGCAGAATTTTAAGAAATAGCTTGAAAACCAGCTGTTTGAGTGCTAATGCTTTACATAAATTGACAAACGTGCTATACTGATAGTAAGAATATGAGAAAGAGAGGCGGGGAAATATCTTCGCCTCTTGCTTATGAGGAGGTGGACGCAATCGCAACAATCGTAGAATTAGTCAGAGAAGTTGTAGAACCTGTCATCCAAGCGCCTTTCGAGCTCGTGGATATCGAGTATGGAAAGATTGGCAGTGACATGATTCTCAGTATTTTTGTAGATAAACCCGAAGGAATTACCTTGAACGACACGGCAGACCTGACAGAAATCATCAGTCCTGTTCTTGATACTATCAAGCCTGATCCCTTCCCAGAACAATATTTCCTAGAAATCACCAGTCCAGGCTTGGAACGTCCTTTGAAAACCAAGGATGCTGTCGCTGGAGCGGTTGGGAAATACATTCATGTCGGGCTCTACCAAGCCATCGATAAACAAAAAGTCTTTGAAGGAACTTTGGTATCCTTTGAAGAGGATGAGTTGACCATGGAATATATGGACAAGACACGTAAGAAAACCGTCCAAATTCCATACAGTTTAGTATCAAAAGCACGTTTAGCAGTAAAACTATAGAAAAGAAAGGATAGCTTTTGAGGATTCAAAAGTAAAAAGAACATGAGTAAAGAAATGCTAGAGGCCTTCCGCATTTTGGAAGAAGACAAGGGAATCAAAAAAGAAGACATCATCGACGCAGTAGTAGAGTCGCTTCGTTCCGCTTATCGCAGACGCTATGGTCAATCTGATAGCGTAGCCATCGACTTCAATGAAAAAACAGGTGACTTTACTGTCTATACTGTTCGTGAAGTGGTTGATGAAGTATTTGATAGCCGTTTGGAAATCAGCTTGAAAGATGCTCTTGCCATTAATTCAGCCTATGAACTTGGTGACAAAATCAAGTTTGAAGAAGCACCTGCTGAGTTTGGTCGTGTAGCAGCCCAATCTGCTAAACAAACCATCATGGAAAAAATGCGCAAGCAAACACGTGCCATCACTTACAATACTTATAAAGAACATGAACAAGAAATCATGTCTGGTACAGTAGAACGATTTGACAACCGCTTTATCTATGTCAATCTCGGCAGCATCGAAGCCCAATTGTCAAAACAAGACCAAATCCCTGGAGAAGTTTTTGCTTCCCACGACCGTATCGAAGTCTACGTTTACAAGGTTGAAGACAATCCTCGTGGTGTCAATGTCTTTGTTAGCCGAAGCCATCCAGAAATGATCAAACGCTTGATGGAGCAAGAAATTCCAGAAGTTTACGATGGAACTGTTGAAATCATGAGCGTAGCCCGCGAAGCTGGTGACCGTACCAAAGTTGCCGTTCGTAGCCACAATCCAAACGTGGACGCTATCGGGACAATCGTTGGACGTGGTGGTGCCAACATCAAGAAAATAACCAGCAAATTCCACCCAGCTCGTTACGATGCCAAGAGCGACCGCATGATTCCTGTCGAAGAAAACATCGACGTTATCGAGTGGGTAGCAGATCCAGCTGAGTTTATTTACAATGCCATCGCACCTGCAGAGGTTGACCAAGTTATCTTTGATGAAAACGACAGCAAACGTGCCTTGGTCGTTGTGCCTGATAACAAGCTTTCTCTTGCCATCGGTCGTCGTGGACAAAACGTTCGCTTGGCGGCTCATTTGACAGGTTACCGTATCGATATCAAGTCTGCCAGTGAGTTTGAAGCTATGGAAGAAGCAGGTCAAGTGGATTACGCAGCTGCGGACGAATTGATCGAAGAATAAAAGCTGCTAGAGGAGGGAAAGATGAAAACAAGAAAAATCCCTTTGCGCAAGTCTGTTGTATCCAACGAAGTGATTGATAAGCGTGATTTGCTCCGCATTGTCAAGAACAAAGAAGGGCAAGTCTTTATCGATCCGACAGGCAAGGCCAATGGTCGTGGCGCTTATATCAAGCTAGACAATGCAGAAGCCCTAGAGGCCAAAAAGAAGAGAGTCTTTAACCGCAGCTTTAACATGGAAGTGGAAGAAAGCTTTTATGACGAGTTGATTGCTTATGTGGATCACAAAGTGAAAAGAAGAGAGTTAGGACTTGAATAAGCAAAAGATAAGTAATCTCTTGGGACTTGCTCAACGAGCAGGCCGGATCATATCAGGAGAGGAATTGGTGGTTAAAGCCATCCAAGACCAGAAAGCCAAGCTAGTCTTTCTAGCCCATGATGCTGGTCCCAATCTGACCAAGAAGATTCAAGATAAAAGTGACTATTATCAAGTAGAAGTTATAACCGTGTTTTCAACACTGGAATTAAGCATAGCAGTCGGAAAATCGAGAAAGGTTTTGGCTGTGACAGATGCTGGATTTACAAAGAAAATGAGGTCTCTTATGGAATAGAAGAGGAGGACATGATTTGTCTAAGAAAAGATTGTACGAAATCGCAAAAGAACTTGGAAAAGAAAGTAAAGAAGTTGTAGCGCGTGCAAAAGAGTTGGGCTTGGATGTGAAAAGCCACTCATCGAGCGTGGAAGCTGCTGCTGCTGAGCAAATCGCAGCGAGCTTTAAATCTGCACCTGCTCCTAAGGCAGAAGCAAAACCTGCAGCACCAAAAGCAAGTGTAGAAAAGAAAGCAGAAAAGCCTGTATCAGCTAAACCAGTAGCCGCTAAGGAAGAAAGCAAATCAGCTACACCTGCAGCTCCTAAGGAAGAAAAAGTAGTGGCCGCAAGACCACAGAGTCGAAACTTCAAGGCGGAGCGTGAGGCGCGTGCCAAAGAGCAGGCAGAGCGACGCAAACAAAACAAGGGCAACAACCGTGACCAACAACAAAACGGCAACCGTCAGAAAAATGACGGCCGTAATGGTGGTAAACCTGGTCAAGGGAACCGCGACAATCGCCGATTTAACGACCAAGGGAAAAAACCACAAGGTCAAGGAAATCGTGGCAATGATCGCCGTCTGCAACAAGACTTCCAGCCAAAACAAGCTGGGCCACGTGTTGACTTTAAAGCCCGTGCAGCAGCCCTAAAAGCAGAGCAAAATGCAGAGTACGCACGCTCAAGCGAGGAGCGCTTCAAACAATCGCAAGCAGCCAAAGAAGCCTTGGCTCAAGCTAACAAACGCAAGGAGCCAGAGGAAATCTTTGAGGAAGCTGCTAAGCTAGCTGAACAAACGCAACCAGCCGTAACAGTAGCTCCTGTAGCGAAAGAAGCGCCAGTGGATACACGTCGTAAAAAACAAGCTCGACCAGACAAAGAACGTGACGATTATGATCACGAAGAAGATGGTCCTAGAAAACAACAAAAGAATCGAAGTAGTCAGAATCAAGTGAGAAATCAAAGAAATAGTAACTGGAATAACAACAAGAAAAATAAAAAAGGGAACAAGCAAAACAACCGTAACCAGGCTCCAAAACCTGTTACAGAGCGTAAGTTCCACGAATTGCCAACAGAATTTGAGTATACAGATGGTATGACTGTTGCGGAAATCGCAAAACGGATCAAACGTGAACCAGCTGAAATCGTTAAGAAACTCTTTATGATGGGTGTCATGGCCACACAAAACCAATCCTTGGATGGGGAAACCATTGAACTCCTCATGGTGGATTACGGTATTGAAGCCAAACAAAAGGTTGAAGTGGATAATGCCGACATCGAACGTTTCTTTGTCGAAGATGACTATCTTAACGAAGATGAATTGGTTGAGCGTCCACCAGTTGTAACCATCATGGGACACGTTGACCATGGTAAGACAACCCTCTTGGATACCCTTCGTAACTCTCGTGTAGCGACAGGTGAAGCAGGTGGTATCACGCAGCATATCGGTGCCTACCAAATCGTGGAAAATGGCAAGAAGATTACCTTCCTTGATACACCAGGACACGCGGCCTTTACCTCTATGCGTGCGCGTGGTGCATCTGTTACCGATATTACTATCTTGGTTGTAGCGGCCGATGATGGGGTTATGCCTCAGACTATCGAAGCCATCAACCACTCAAAAGCGGCCAACGTTCCAATCATCGTAGCTATCAACAAGATTGATAAACCAGGTGCCAACCCAGAACGCGTTATCGGTGAATTGGCAGAGCATGGTGTCATGTCAACAGCTTGGGGCGGAGATTCTGAATTTGTTGAAATCTCAGCTAAATTCAACCAAAATATCGAAGAATTGTTGGAAACAGTCCTTCTTGTGGCTGAAATCCAAGAACTCAAAGCAGACCCAACAGTGCGTGCTATCGGTACGGTTATCGAAGCGCGCTTGGATAAAGGAAAAGGTGCAGTCGCAACCCTTCTTGTCCAACAAGGTACCTTGAATGTCCAAGACCCAATCGTTGTCGGAAATACCTTCGGTCGTGTCCGTGCTATGACCAATGACCTTGGTCGTCGTGTCAAGGTTGCAGGCCCATCAACACCAGTTTCTATTACAGGTTTGAACGAAGCGCCAATGGCGGGTGACCACTTTGCCGTTTACGAAGATGAAAAATCTGCGCGTGCAGCCGGTGAAGAGCGTGCGAAACGTGCCCTCATGAAACAACGCCAAGCTACCCAACGTGTCAGCCTTGAAAACCTCTTTGATACACTTAAAGCTGGTGAGCTCAAGTCAGTTAATATCATCATCAAGGCCGACGTACAAGGTTCTGTTGAAGCCCTTTCTGCCTCCCTTCAAAAGATTGACGTAGAAGGTGTCAAAGTTACCATCGTTCACTCAGCGGTCGGTGCCATCAATGAATCTGACGTGACTCTTGCCGAAGCTTCAAATGCCTTTATCGTTGGTTTCAACGTACGCCCTACACCACAAGCGCGTCAACAAGCGGAAGCTGACGATGTAGAAATCCGTCTCCACAGCATTATCTACAAGGTTATCGAAGAGATGGAAGAAGCCATGAAAGGGATGCTTGACCCAGAATTTGAAGAAAAAGTTATCGGTGAAGCAGTTATCCGTGAAACCTTTAAGGTATCTAAAGTGGGAACTATCGGTGGATTCATGGTTATCAACGGTAAGGTTACCCGTGACTCGAAAGTCCGTGTTATCCGTGACGGTGTCGTTATCTATGACGGTGAACTCGCAAGCTTGAAACACTACAAAGACGACGTCAAAGAAGTTACAAACGGTCGTGAAGGTGGATTGATGATTGATGGCTACAATGATATCAAGACTGATGATGTGATTGAGGCTTATGTCATGGAAGAAATCAAACGATAATAGAGAAACGATAGCCAATTTGACTCGTCGTCAACAGCGCCTTGATGAACCCTTAGTTCTATCTAAGGCTTATTTCCTAGATTCAAATGGCTCTAGTTCCTCTATCTAACAGAAATAGCTAGGTCTGCTGGCCTAGCTTTTGGTTCAAAGTAGAGAAAGGAATATCATGGCAAATCATTTCCGTACGGATCGTGTGGGCATGGAAATCAAGCGTGAAGTCAATGAGATTTTGCAAAAGAAAGTCCGTGATCCACGTGTCCAAGGTGTGACCATTACAGATGTTCAGATGCTAGGTGATTTGTCTGTTGCCAAGGTTTACTACACCATTTTGAGTAACCTTGCTTCGGATAACCAAAAAGCTCAAATCGGGCTTGAGAAAGCAACTGGTACCATCAAACGTGAACTTGGTCGCAATTTGAAATTGTACAAAATCCCAGATTTGACCTTCGTCAAAGACGAATCCATCGAATATGGAAACAAGATTGACGAAATGCTACGCAATCTGGATAAGAACTAAGAAAGAGGGGATACCCCTCTTTTTTCTTGTCAGAGTAGTCTATTTGTTAATCATCAATATGTTGCCTTTGTAAAACGCAGTTTAAAAAATTTGTAAATTTCAAATAGTATGATATGATAAAGCTTGATATAAATGAAAAACGGAGAGACATATGGCTAAACAAGATATAGCTATGCAAGTGCTGCAACAAGTGGTAAAATTACCCGTAGTCAAAGTTGATCGAGAGAAATTTTTAGTAGAAAAGTTTTCAAAGGAATTAGACCGTAAGGATATTCCAACTTTGATTGAACAAGGACCGACGGCTTTATTACCCCAGGAAAGCTTGGATAGAGTGGCCAAGGCCTGTATTAAGGATAATGTCCTGTTAGCCAGTGGAACTTCGGTTTTGGCAGGTCTACCTGGAGGGATTCTCATGGCGATCACTATCCCAACAGACGTAGCTCAGTTTTATGGTTTTTCATTGAAATTAGCTCAAGAACTAGGGTATATTTACGGATTTGATGATCTCTGGGCATCGCGCAATGAGTTAAGCGAGGAAGCTAAAAACACACTTCTACTGTACCTCGGTGTGATGCTGGGAGTAAATGGTACAGCTGCATTGCTTCGAGCGGGAGGTGTTGCGGTTGCTAAGCAAGTGATGAAAACCGTTCCTCAGAAAGCCTTGACAAAGACCCTCTGGTATCCGATTTTGAAAAAAGTTTTGAAAATTTTTGGTGTTAATCTGACAAAAGGAGGCCTAGCCAAAGGAATGGGGAAATTCATTCCTATCCTAGGTGGTATTATTTCAGGTGGCTTAACCTTTGCGACCATGAAACCGATGGGGGAAAGCTTGCAACAGGAGTTATCTAAATTAGTTAACTATAATGAAGAACAATATCAAGAAGACATAGAAACTATCCGAAAAGAAGCTGAAATCATCGAAGGTGAGTAATATGGGATTCATTAAAATTCTGACCAAGACTTACGGGAATTACTTTTTTGTGATGCAAAGCATCAAAGTCCTGAAGAACATGAAAAAAGATGACAATGCTCTAGTAGGTTTCGGGAAAGTACTGCTTGCTGACAAGCTGATGGATGTAGCCCAGTGGCTCGCAAAACCAGATGATAAGGAATAACTTGAAATGAAAGAAACTAGCAGGAACTACGCTGCTAGTTTTTTAATCTCTTCCCATATGGTATAATATAAGCAGTAAAATCATTTTATACTCTTCGAAAATCTCTTCAAACCACGTCAGCTTCACCTTGCCGTAGGTATGGTTACTGACTTCGTCAGTTCTATCCACAACCTCAAAACACTGTTTTGAGCAACCTGTGGCTAGCTTCCTAGTTTGCTCTTTGATTTTCATTGAGTATTAGAACATACAATGGAGGTCGTCATGGACAATATCATCGATGTATCAATTCCCGTTGCAGAAGTGGTAGACAAGCACCCGGAAGTCTTGGAAATCCTAGTGGAGCTTGGTTTTAAACCACTTGCTAATCCCTTGATGCGCAACACAGTCGGTCGCAAAGTATCGCTTAAGCAGGGTTCTAAACTTGAAGGAACTCCTATGGACAAGATTGTCCGCACACTGGAAGCGAATGGTTACGAAGTGATTGGATTAGACTAATGGCAGATGAACGGATTCATATCCTACGGGATATTTTGTTAGAATTGCACAACGGCGCCTCTCCCGAGTCAGTTCAGGAGCGTTTTGATGCGACTTTTACGGGTGTTTCAGCCATTGAGATTTCCCTCATGGAGCACGAGCTGATGAACTCAGACTCAGGTGTCACCTTTGAAGATGTCATGGAACTCTGCGATGTCCATGCTAATCTTTTTAAAAATGCTGTTAAGGGCGTCGAAGTAGAGGATACTGAACACCCTGGCCATCCCGTTCGCGTCTTCAAGGATGAAAATCTGGCTCTCCGTGCAGCTTTGATTCGCATTCGGAGACTGTTGGATACCTATGAGTCTATGGAAGATGAGGAAATGCTGGCAGAGATGCGCAAGGGCTTGGTCCGTCAAATGGGGCTGTTGGGGCAATTTAACATCCATTATCAGCGCAAGGAAGAGCTCTTTTTTCCCATCATGGAGCGCTATGGTCACGATTCACCTCCTAAAGTCATGTGGGGGGTGGATGACCAGATCAGAGAACTCTTTCAGACAGCTCTAGCGACGGCTAAGGCACTACCAGAAGTGGCGATTTCCACTGTAAAGGAGGCCTTTGAAGCTTTTGCGACAGAGTTTGAAAGTATGATTTTCAAGGAAGAGTCCATCCTTCTCATGATTCTTCTTGAGTCGTTCACCCAGGATGACTGGATTCAGATTGCGGAGGAGAGCGATGCCTACGGCTATGCCATCATCCGTCCGTCTGAAAAATGGGTGCCAGAACGACAGAGTTTCGTTGAGGAAAAGAGTGCAGAGGAGCCCGTGCAGCTGGACACGGCTGAAGGTCAAGTTCAGCAAGTTATCGATACACCAGAAGGCCAGTTCACCATTACCTTTACCCCTAAGGAAAAGGAAGCAGTGCTGGACCGTCATAGTCAACAGGCTTTTGGCAATGGTTATCTCTCCGTCGAGCAGGCCAATCTCATCCTCAATCACCTCCCTATGGAGATCACTTTTGTCAATAAAGACGATATTTTTCAGTATTACAATGACAATACGCCAGCTGATGAGATGATTTTCAAACGGACGCCGTCCCAAGTCGGGCGCAATGTAGAACTCTGCCATCCGCCCAAATATCTAGAAAAGGTGAAGGCCGTTATGCAAGGTCTTCGTGAAGGGGTCAAGGACAAGTATGAAATGTGGTTCAAGTCAGATTCGCGAGGCAAGTTTGTCCACATTACCTATGCTGCGGTACACGATGAAAACGGGGAATTCCAAGGCGTGTTGGAGTATGTTCAGGATATCCAGCCCTACCGAGAGATTGATACGGACTTCTTCCGTGGATTAGAATAAGGAGAATCAATGAGTTACGAACAGGAATTTATGAAGGAATTTGAAGCTTGGGTCAATACCCAGATCATGATCAACGACATGGCGCACAAGGAAAGTCAAAAGGTCTACGAAGAAGACCAAGACGAACGTGCCAAAGATGCCATGATTCGCTACGAAAGTCGCTTGGATGCCTACCAGTTCTTGCTTGGTAAGTTCGAAAATTTCAAGGCAGGCAAGGGATTCCATGATTTGCCAGAAGGATTGTTTGGTGAGCGAAACTATTAAAATACAGATACTTTCTTGATTTTTTCCCAAAATCTTGATAGAATATCTTTATTAAATCCTTGTCAGAGCAGGGATTTTTTATTGAAAGGATTTTATCATGTCAAAGAAACTCCAACGTAAAAAACAATTGCGAAATAGCCTTCGTCGCTCAGGTGCCTTTTCAAGTACGGTGACCAAAGTTGTCGAAGAGACCAAAAAAGTCGTGAAACACGCAGAAAAATCTGCCAGCGAAGCAGGAAAAGTTGTCTCTAAAAAAGTGGAACAAGCAGTAGAAGCGACCAAGGAACAAGCTCAAAAAGTAGCCAATTCAGTAGAAGATTTCGCAGCTACTTTGGGTGGCCTCTCAGTAGATCGTGCTAAGACTTTCTATGATGAGGGGATCAAGTCGGCTGCTGACTTTAAAAACTGGACTGAAAAAGAACTCCTTGCCTTGAAGGGAATCGGCCCAGCTACCATTAAGAAATTAAAAGAGCACGGAATCAGCTTCAAGTAATCTTTCTTGCCCCTTGCATTTCCGAGAAAAACTTGCTACAATAGAGCCATTAGAGGTGTTTTGGATCCCACATTTTACAGAAAGTGGCGGTGCTGAGAAGTCCACAAATGTGTCAAAACTGGTTGCTGATGGATGAAAAATGAAATAATATTGTCTTTTTATTTATAAAGACGAGAGTTGCGGGCCTTGCCCGAAATTGGGTGGTACCGCGGATAAACACATTCGTCCCTGTCATGGATATGGCAGGGGCGATTTTTTGTAGAAAGCGAGGTAGAAGGATGACAAGAGCAGAGTTGCCAGAACGTTTAGAAACCGAACGGCTAGTCTTACGAGTCCGTACCGTGGCTGATGTTGTGGATATCTTTGACTATGCCAGTAGGTCAGAAGTTTCCTATCCAGCAGGCTTTCCGCCCGTCAAGAGCTTGGAAGATGAGATTTATTATCTGGAGCATACCCTTCCCGAGCGCAATGAAAAGGACAATCTCCCAGCTGGTTACGGCATAGTGGTTAAAGGGACCGATACTATTATCGGCTCTGTTGATTTCCCTCGTCGTCATGAGGATGATGTCTTGGAGATTGGCTATATCTTACATCCAGACTATTGGGGTCTAGGTTATGTTCCAGAAACTGCGAGTACCTTGATTGATTTAGCTTTTAAAGAACTTGGTCTTCACAAGATTGAGCTGACTTGTTTTGGCTACAATGTCCAAAGTCAACGAGTCGCAGAGAAACTTGGCTTTACCTTAGAAGCTCGCATAAGAGACCGCAAAGATGCCCAAGGCAACCGCTGTGACAGTCTGATATATGGCTTGCTGAAGAGTGAGTGGGAGGTGAAAAATGAATAGTCAGATTATTGAGCTCGATAAAGATACTCTAAAGTATATGTTGGATGCTAGTGGAGGTTTTGACGAAAATAATGAGATTTTTAAATTTTTGCTAACAATTTTTGCTTCAAGTGTATCAGAGAATACCCAAAATGAATTGCCAAATCTATTTTCAAAATTCAAACGTCCTTCTCTTCAAACTAAGGCAAATCAAATTATTGGGCAAAATTTGGATGAACTACATTTTTTAGAGTTAGATATACCAAAAACTTTTACATTGAGCAACAGTGGCATTAAACAATTAATCAATTGTGTTAGAAAAGAAATCATGATGAAAATAAGAAACAGTCTATCGTTATATGATAGGAGTTACATGATTATTCAGATGAGTTTGTTAGCAAGCGTGTTAAGTAAAATTACAATGTATTTAAATACAGATTTTATCCAAGAAGAACGTGATTGCATTGATTTTCTTATTAAGCAGTTTAATAGAATAAACACATACACTTTTTTTGATCCCAGAGTGTTTTTAGGAGAATTAAAAACATGTTTAGAGTTGATTGTTAATGAACTTTTAACAATGGAATTATTGGAAGATAGTCAATTTCAGAAAATTCCGTCTATAAATTTTCAAGCTATGTTTGATTTGTTCGGATTATCTTTTTCAATAATTCAGTTAGATAGTTATATCGATGTTTTACCTTTTCTAAAAGAACAAGAAAGAGATGAAATTCAATTCACCAGAGGAGAAGGAATTGTATTTCCAAGCCGAATATTTGAACAATTTTCTAAATATATTAGCGAAACGAGAGATGAGATAGTTATAATTGGAGATAAAAAAATTGATATTATTATGAGATACCTTGAAAAAGTTAAAAAGGTGTCGCCTTCAATTTTAGAAAAATATTTGAGTGTAACGGATGATGAAAGAGCTTTTAAGCTGGGTAATAACTATGTTAGTGTTGCTGAAAGAGACTTACTTGTTAATGATTTAGCTTTAAATCAGAGAATATCTGTAGATACTGCTAAATTGATTATTGAAAATTTAACTCTCAATAATCAAGAGTTTTATAGAAATAAAATTGAAAGTTTAGTAGGTGAACCAAATAAAAGAATGTTTCGTTCCCCTTTAATAAACTTTTCGAATTTCGATGTAGTTCCAGTCTTTTCATTTTTGGAATCTGCTAAATATTTTCCATACAGAATATTACGAACAGATATTTTATATAAAAAAAATGGACAAGAATGGACACGATTAATTAAAGAAAATTTTGACGAGCGTTTATTGCCCAAACTCAAAGATATAGCTTTAAAAATTGATGTTAATGCTAGGACTAATTATTATTTAAATCAATCAAAACATAAAGAAATAAAAAATTTAATAAAATCAAAGAAATTAATGGGAGAAATTGACTTATTCTTTGTATATAATTCTACTTTATATATTTACGATTTAAAAAATTATGGTTTAGCAAGAAATATGAGGCAATGTAAAAGCATTATTAATACTTCAATCTATAAAGAGTTTTCAAAACTACGAAAATTGAAGACCGAGATTGAGGCACATAAGGAACTATTCGAGGCAGAGTTTGGTAGGTTCATTCATATAGAAATTGGAATAGTTACTGTCAATACGACGCCCTATAAATATTTTAAGAATGGTAGAGTTATATCTATGCCAGAACTGCAAATAAATCATAAACTATTGATTTAAATATATTAAGGAGCAAACACATGTCTAAAGAACTTTCACCTAAATACAATCCAGCCGAGGTTGAGGCTGGTCGTTACCAAAAATGGCTTGATGAAGATGTTTTCAAGCCTTCAGGCGATAAAAAGGCTAAGCCATACTCTATCGTGATTCCACCACCAAACGTAACTGGGAAACTTCACCTTGGTCACGCTTGGGATACAACTTTGCAAGATATCATTATCCGTCAAAAACGTATGCAAGGTTTCGACACGCTTTGGCTTCCAGGGATGGACCACGCGGGGATTGCGACTCAGGCTAAGGTTGAGGAGCGCTTGCGTGGCGAGGGCATCAGCCGTTACGACCTTGGTCGTGAAAAATTCCTTGATAAAGTCTGGGAATGGAAAGACGAGTATGCGACGACTATCAAGGAACAATGGGGCAAGATGGGGCTTTCTGTAGACTACTCTCGCGAGCGTTTCACCCTTGACGAAGGTTTGTCAAAAGCTGTTCGCAAGGTCTTTGTGGAGCTTTACAAGAAAGGATGGATTTACCGTGGTGAATTTATCATCAACTGGGACCCAGCAGCTCGTACAGCCCTTTCGGATATCGAGGTGATTCACAAGGATGTGGAAGGTGCCTTCTACCACATGAACTACATGCTAGAAGACGGTTCACGTGCCCTTGAAGTTGCGACAACTCGTCCTGAGACCATGTTTGGGGACGTTGCGGTTGCAGTCAATCCAGAAGACCCACGCTACAAGGACTTGATTGGTAAAAACGTCATCCTTCCAATCGCTAATAAATTGATTCCAATCGTTGGAGATGAGCACGCTGATCCAGAGTTTGGTACTGGTGTCGTGAAAATCACACCTGCCCATGATCCAAACGACTTCTTGGTTGGTCAACGACACAACTTGCCACAAGTCAACGTCATGAACGACGATGGAACCATGAATGACTTGGCCTTCGAATTTGCAGGTATGGATCGTTTTGAAGCTCGTAAGGCAGTCGTTGCTAAGTTGGAAGAAATTGGTGCCCTCGTCAAAATCGAAAAACGTGTCCACAGTGTTGGTCACTCAGAGCGTACAGGTGTTGTGGTTGAGCCACGCTTGTCTACGCAATGGTTCGTCAAGATGGATCAATTGGCGAAAAATGCCATTGCCAACCAAGACACAGACGACAAGGTAGAATTCTACCCACCTCGTTTCAACGATACCTTCCTCCAATGGATGGAAAATGTCCATGACTGGGTAATCTCACGTCAGCTCTGGTGGGGTCACCAAATCCCTGCTTGGTACAATGCTGAGGGTGAAATGTATGTTGGGGAAGAAGCTCCAGAAGGCGACGGATGGACTCAGGATGAAGACGTCTTGGATACGTGGTTTAGTTCTGCCCTTTGGCCATTCTCAACCATGGGCTGGCCTGATGTCGACTCTGAAGACTTCAAACGTTACTTCCCAACTTCAACCTTGGTTACAGGTTACGACATCATCTTCTTCTGGGTATCTCGTATGATCTTCCAATCCTTGGAATTCACTGGCCGTCAGCCATTCCAAAACGTCCTTATCCACGGTCTTATCCGTGACGAGCAAGGACGTAAGATGTCTAAATCTCTTGGTAACGGGATTGACCCAATGGATGTTATCGAGAAATACGGTGCCGATGCCCTTCGTTGGTTCCTTTCAAACGGTTCTGCACCAGGGCAAGACGTGCGCTTCTCTTACGAGAAAATGGATGCTTCATGGAACTTCATTAACAAAATTTGGAACATCTCTCGCTACATCCTCATGAACAATGAAGGCTTGACTCTTGACCAAGCAACTGCCAATGTCGAAAAAGTTGTTAACAAGGAAGCTGGAAATGTCACTGACCGCTGGATTCTGCACAACCTCAATGAAACCATCGGCAAAGTCACTGAAAACTTTGATAAGTTTGAGTTTGGTGTTGCTGGACACATCCTCTACAACTTTATCTGGGATGAGTTTGCGGACTGGTATGTTGAGTTGACCAAGGAAGTCCTTTATAGCGATAACGAAGATGAAAAAGTCATCACACGTTCTGTTCTCCTTTACACATTGGACAAGATCCTTCGTCTCCTTCACCCAATCATGCCATTCGTGACAGAGGAAATCTTTGGACAAATCTCAGAAGGCTCTATCGTTACAGCGGAATACCCAACTGTCAATCCAGCCTTTGAAGACCTTGCGGCTCACACAGGTGTGGAAAGTCTTAAAGACTTGATCCGTGCTGTTCGTAATGCGCGTGCAGAAGTAAACGTCGCTCCAAGCAAGCCAATCACCATTCTTGTTAAGACAAGCGATAGCGACTTGGAAGCTTTCTTTAACAGCAATGTCAACTACATCAAACGCTTCACAAATCCAGAGCGCTTGGAAATCGCATCAACCATCCCTGCACCTGAACTCGCTATGTCAAGCGTCATCACAGGAGCAGAAATCTACTTGCCACTGGCAGACCTCCTCAATGTCGAAGAAGAACTGGCTCGTCTCGACAAGGAACTGGCTAAATGGCAAAAAGAACTGGATATGGTCGGTAAGAAACTCTCTAACGAACGCTTCGTAGCCAATGCTAAACCAGAAGTCGTTCAAAAAGAACGCGACAAACAAGCTGACTATCAAGCCAAATACGATGCGACCGTAGCACGTATTGATGAGATGAAGAAGTTGGTGAAATAAACATAGAAACACGGTGGTAAGCCGTGTTTTTTTGGTATAATGAAAATATTAAAACAATAGAAAAGAGAAGGTCTATGCCAGAAGGCGTCACTTTATTTCAAGATACCTTGATCAAATCTTTAAAGTTTGGATTTATTGATAATATTAAATTTCAAGAAGGGGGATACTCTCCTCAAATTTTAATTAATGACCCAGAGTCCAAGCGATATGTATTGAAGGATATTCAAGAAGAATTATCAAAATGCCAAGCCTTTTATATTTCGGTAGCATTTATTACCCAATCAGGAATTGCTCTGATAAAATCCCAATTATCAGATTTAATGGATAAAGGAATAAAAGGTAAAATTCTTATATCTCCTTATCTTGATTTTAATGATCCGGTTGCCATGCAAGAATTACTCAAGTTGAAAAATGTTGAAGTTCGACTTACTCCAGAGAGTCTGCAGATGCACGCTAAGTTTTATCTTTTTGAACATCAGGGGAAACAGGTTCTTATTTCTGGAAGTTCAAATTTAACTCATAATGCATTGAAAATCAATTACGAGTGGAATATTAAGTTGACATCAACTTACAATGGAGAGTTAATTCAAGCTACTAAAAAAGAGTTTGAAAAAATTTGGGAAAAGTCGGATGTTTTAACTACAGAAAAGATTGATTCTTACGCTAGAAAGCGTCAGAAAACAATTCGAGTGGACCAGATTCGAGAAGAGGAAATAGCAGAATATCAGGTTACAAGTATTGAACCTAATAAGATGCAAAATGAAGCACTGAAAGGTCTGCAGGCTATTCGCGATTCAGGGAAAAAGAAAGCTTTAGTTATCAGTGCTACAGGGACAGGAAAAACATATTTATCAGCTTTTGATGTTCAACAATTTGAGCCGAAAAGAATGCTTTTTATCGTTCATAGGGAGCAAATTCTTCAAAAGTCTTTAAAGGATTTTCAAAAGGTTTTACAGTTCCCGGAATCAGAAGGTTTGATTTATCATTCTGGTGCTGATTTGACAAATAAGAAATACATTTTTGCGACGATTCAAACATTATCCCGTGATTCACATTTGAATTTATTTTCAAAAGATTATTTTGACTATATTTTAATCGATGAAGTTCACAAAGCCGGAGCTGATTCATACAAAAAAGTGATGGCACATTTTCATCCTGAGTTCTTTTTAGGAATGACTGCAACTCCCGAACGAACTGATGGGCAAAATATTTATGAACTGTTTGATTATAATATCGCCTATGAAATTCGTCTGCAGGATGCGCTTGATAATGATATGCTTTGCCCATTTATTTATTTTGGGGTAAAGGATATTGAGATAGATGGACATCTAATCGATGAGAAGACAAATATATCAAACTTAACATCTAATGAACGAGTTAAACATATTCTGCAAAAAATTGATTTTTATGGAGTAAGTGGTGAAAAAGTAAAAGGATTGATATTCTGTTCCTCTAAACAGGAAGCGCATGAACTCGCTTCAAAATTGAATCAGAATGGGAAAGTTTGTAGGGCTCTAACAGGCGATGATAATATTGAAACACGAAATGAAGTCGTTTCTCAACTTGAAAAAGGAAAACTAGACTACATTTTGACAGTGGATATTTTTAATGAAGGTATTGATATTCCTTCTGTCAACCAGGTAGTCATGTTAAGAAATACTCAGTCTAGTATTGTTTTTGTTCAACAACTAGGGCGTGGTCTTCGTAAACATGAGAGTAAAGAATACGTCACGATCATTGATTTTATTGGTAATTATAAAAATAACTATTTGATTCCAATTGCTTTATTTGGAGACAAATCAATGAATAAAGATAATTACCGAAGAGAGCTAAGAGAACCCAATATTTTAAATGGCCTAACTACTATTAATTTTGAAGAAGTTGCTAAAGAACAAATCTTTAAGTCTATTACTAATACAAATCTTTCCAATCGAGCTATCCTAAAAGAGGCCTATATGGAAACAAAGAACCGCTTGGGACGTACTCCGAATCTCAGTGATTTTTTGGAACTAGATAGTCTAGATCCCTATGTTTTCTTTGATACTTTTAATCATTATGGAGAGGTTATTGCTTCCTTTGAAAAAGAGGATCGGTTTATTAAAATTCCTGAATTAAATAGTTTTCTAACTTTCCTCTGCAAAGAACTATCCAATGGTAAACGAAAAGAAGAACTCTATCTTTTAAAAATATTACTAGAAAAAGGAAAGATTTCCCGATCTGAATTTAAACAAATCTTAACAATGAAGCAATTAGGATCCTCCGAACAGTTATTTAAATCTATCGAAAACTGTTTAGACTATAACTTTTTTGTTAAAAGAGATCAAGAAAAGTATGGTTTGTCAGCCTTAAGCATTGAAGATGACACTTATCAACTAGCAACAGATTTCACTCAATTTCTTACAGAGGAATACAAAAAATTTATCTTAGACATCATTCAGACTGGTCTAGAGCGCTCTCAAAAATATCCGCAGGAACCATTGACAATAGGTGAAAAATACTCTCGAAAAGATGCTGTGAGACTTCTTAACTGGGACAAGGATGAGAGTTCTACTGTATATGGATACAAGGTCAAACATGGAACGTGTCCTATCTTTGTAACTTATCATAAGGATGACGATATTACAGAAACAACCCAGTATCAAGATGGATTCTTATCCAACAAAGTCTTTCATTGGTATTCTCGGAGCAATCGAAGCTTTAAGTCTAAAGAAGTTGCTGATATTATGCAATCTAATCAAACCGGTTTGGCTCTTCATCTCTTCGTAAAAAAAGAAGATGGTGAGGGAAGTGATTTCTATTATCTAGGGCCAGTTAGTTATTTGGAAGATAGTGCTACTGAAACTAGGATGCAGGATGGAAAAACTCCTGTAGTTACAATGAATTTTGAATTAGCCAATGAGGTTTCTTCCGCACTTTATGATTATTTGACAAAAAAATAAGAGAGTAATCTCTTATTTTTTTGTTAATAATTCTACAGCTGGACGATCTACTGGAGCCCAGTTGAGAGTATCTAGTTCATTGGGAGCTAACCAAGTTGAATTTTGGTGTTCAAGCAACTCTAGTTTTCCTGATATTAGCTTTGCATGATAGGTCTTCATGACAACTGTCCCAAAATTATAATCATATGAAGCTTCATTGATGTAAGAAACAATCTCAATTTCAGAATTTAGTTCTTCTTTAATTTCACGGACTAAAGCTTGTTCAGGAGATTCTCCTACTTCTAATTTCCCACCTGGAAATTCCCAAAAACCTCCTAAACTTTTACCTTCAGGTCTTTGTGCACAGAATATTTTTCCATCTCGTTCTATAGCCGCTGCAACAACATTTATTATTTTTTTTGACATAAGCTACCTCCAAGTAATATTTTAACAAATATTTTTAAATTTACCATGTGTTAAAATCAATTGATTTTTACTTAATAAATCATAGATAAATCTATTTTAACCTTTGACTATTCCGCAAAATTATCGTACAATAAAGAGTACATGATAAAATGAGGTCAGAGTCTGTTCGCTCTGGCGATAGTAGTAAAAATGAGGAGAAACGCTTTGGAATTAGAAGTATTTGCTGGGCAAGAAAAAAGTGAACTATCTATGATTGAGGTAGCGCGTGCTATCTTGGAACTTCGTGGTCGCGATCATGAGATGCATTTTAGTGATCTTGTAAACGAAATTCAAAACTACCTTGGAACATCAAACAGCGATATCCGCGAAGCTTTACCTTTGTTCTACACAGAGTTGAACTTTGATGGTAGCTTCATCTCTCTTGGAGACAACAAATGGGGCCTTCGTTCATGGTACGGTGTGGACGAAATCGACGAAGAAATCATCGCTCTTGAAGAAAGTGACGACGACGAAGTAGCACCAAAAGCTAAGAAAAAACGTGTCAATGCCTTTATGGATGGTGATTCAGATGCCATTGACTACAATGCAGATGATCCAGAAGATGAAGATGCATACGAAGCAGACCCAGCTCTTTCATATGATGATGAAAATCCAGATGATGAGAAAAATGAAGTGGAAGCTTACGATGCAGAAATCAACGAAATCGCCCCTGATGACTTGGGTGAAGACGTGGATCTTAACGAAGAAGACGACGAGTTTTCTGACGATGATACTGAAACGAGTGAAGAAGAGTAAAAGACTTCACAGAGGAGATCGTAAGATCTCCTTTTTCGTTCCTTGAGCAGATTATCCGTTAGGTTGTAGATCTTTAGTTGGTTTTCTGAAAGTAATCTTCTTATTTTCAGGTTTTACCGATTCGGGTTGACAAATGATCTGCTTTGAGGTATTATATTGTTCGGGCACCTCTTTTAGAGGTCGGGGCTCCCTAGTTACTAGGGAGCTATTTTTGTTTTTCAGGAAGTTTTCTTGAAAAGTCGTTATTCATAAGGGTCTTGTTTTCTATGTCCCCTCGTAGTTAACAAGGCCTTGAGCATTTTAGAAAGAGGAATTTATGTCTACGAAATATATTTTTGTAACTGGTGGTGTGGTATCGTCTATTGGGAAAGGGATTGTCGCAGCAAGTCTGGGTCGTCTCTTAAAAAATCGTGGTCTAAAAGTAACCATTCAAAAGTTTGACCCTTATATCAATATCGATCCGGGAACCATGAGTCCTTATCAGCACGGGGAAGTCTTTGTGACAGATGATGGGGCTGAGACAGATTTGGACTTGGGTCACTATGAACGTTTCATCGATATCAATCTCAACAAATATTCCAACGTGACAACTGGGAAAATTTACAGTGAAGTTCTTCGTAAGGAGCGCCGTGGAGAATACCTTGGCGCAACTGTTCAGGTTATTCCTCATATCACAGATGCTTTGAAGGAAAAAATCAAGCGTGCCGCTGTAACGACCGACTCTGATGTCATTATCACAGAGGTTGGTGGAACCGTTGGGGATATCGAGTCCTTGCCATTCCTAGAGGCCCTTCGTCAGATGAAGGCAGATGTGGGGGCAGATAATGTCATGTACATCCATACAACCTTGCTTCCTTATCTCAAGGCTGCTGGTGAGATGAAGACCAAGCCAACCCAGCATTCTGTAAAAGAATTACGCGGTTTGGGAATCCAGCCAAATATGTTAGTTATTCGTACTGAGAAACCAGCTGGTCAAGGCATTAAAAACAAACTAGCTCAGTTCTGTGATGTGGCACCAGAAGCTGTTATCGAGTCTTTGGATGTTGAACACCTTTACCAAATTCCATTGAATTTACAGGCGCAAGGTATGGACCAAATTGTTTGTGACCATTTGAAACTAGACGCACCAGTAGCGGATATGACTGAGTGGTCAGCCATGGTGGACAAGGTCATGAACCTGAAAAAACAAGTCAAGATTTCCCTTGTTGGTAAGTATGTGGAGTTGCAAGATGCCTACATCTCTGTGGTCGAAGCCTTGAAACACTCTGGTTATGCCAACGACGCAGAAGTGAAGATTAATTGGATCAATGCTAATGATGTGACAGCAGAGAATGTGGCGGAGCTCTTGTCTGATGCGGACGGAATCATCGTACCAGGAGGTTTTGGCCAACGTGGTACGGAAGGAAAAATTCAAGCCATCCGTTATGCGCGTGAGAATGATGTTCCAATGTTGGGAGTCTGCTTGGGAATGCAGTTGACTTGTATCGAGTTTGCTCGTCACGTTTTGGGTCTTGAAGGTGCCAATTCTGCTGAACTTGCACCAGAAACAAAATATCCTATCATTGATATCATGCGTGACCAGGTTGATGTTGAAGATATGGGTGGAACCCTTCGTTTGGGACTTTATCCGTCTAAGTTAAAACGTGGTTCTAAGGCAGCGGCTGCTTATCATAATCAAGAAGTGGTGCAACGCCGTCACCGTCACCGTTATGAGTTTAACAACGCCTTTCGTGAACAGTTTGAGGCAGCAGGTTTTGTCTTCTCAGGAGTTTCTCCAGACAATCGTTTGGTCGAAATTGTGGAAATTCCTGAAAATAAATTTTTTGTAGCTTGTCAGTATCACCCTGAACTTTCCAGCCGTCCAAACCGTCCAGAAGAGCTCTACACTGCCTTTGTCACTGCAGCGGTTGAAAATAGCAATTAGAAAAATTCGAACCTTTGAGAACAATCTCAGAGGTTTTTTATTCATTTAGAAAAGTCTTGCTAACTCAGGCGCTTGATAATAAGAATCAGAAGTTTTCTTTCTACAGTAATGGATGAGATTTTCCTTGCTCGTATACGGCTTCCCTATTTGTCCTAGCGCCCTTTTTGTGTTACAATGAAAGGTATGAAAGCTAAGAAATTATGGATGACTGGCTTGACTGTGGCTGGTCTAAGCGCCCTTGCTTTGGGGGCTAAAAAAGCAGCAGATAACCACAAACTCATGAAGACGCAAGAAGAGTTGACCGCTATCGTGCGCGAACTTTTCTCAGATATGGGTGAGATTGCGACTCTCTATGTTCAAGTCTACGAAAGTAGTCTAGAGCGACTCGTCGGAGGGGTCATTTTCGAGGATGGTCGTCACTATACTTTTGTCTATGAAAATGAAGACCTAGTCTATGAGGAGGAAGTCTTATGATTATTCCCAGTAGTATAGAAGAACTCGCAGGTTTTGTCGAGCAGGATGGTAAGAAGGTCTTTCTTTTTGTGGCAGACTGGTGTGGAGATTGTCGTTATATCTATCCAGCCTTGCCAGAGATTGAGGAGACCAATCCAGAGTTCACCTTTATTCGAGTGGACCGAGACCAGTACATGGATCTGGCCAAACTCTGGGATGTGTACGGGATTCCTAGCCTTGTTGTGCTAGAAAAGGACAAGGAAATCGGCCGATTTGTCAATCGTGACCGTAAAAGCAAGCAACAAATTAACGACTTTTTAGCAGAACTGAAATAGGAGAAAATGGAGACAATGATTTTTACATATAATAAAGAGCATGTTGGCGATGTCCTTATGATCATCGTGAAAAACAGCGGAGATGCCAAGTTGGACGTGGAGCGCAAAGGCAAGGTAGCCCGTGTTTTCCTCAAAGAAAATGGAGAAACAGTGGCTTGGAATATTTTCGAAGTTTCAAGTTTATTTGAAATTGTAGAGCGCGGTCAAGTCTTTTTGACAGATGAGCAAGTCGCTCGTTTGAACCAAGAATTGCAGGCGGAAGGCTTTACAGAAGAAATTGTTAATGATAAGGAACCAAAGTTTGTTGTCGGTGAGATTGTCGAGATGGTAACTCACCCAGATAGTGACCACCTTAACATCTGCCAAGTTGCAGTCGCAAGTGATAAGACAGTGCAAATCGTTGCAGGGGCTCCTAATGCGCGTGTCGGTCTGAAAACCATTGTCGCTCTTCCTGGAGCTATGATGCCAAAAGGCAATCTCATTTTCCCAGGCGAACTTCGTGGTGAAAAGAGTTTTGGCATGATGTGCAGTCCTCGTGAATTGCATTTGCCAAATGCTCCACAAAAACGTGGGGTTATTGAATTATCAGAAGACCAAGTTATTGGAACTCCATTTGACCCAGCCAAACACTGGACTGCCTAGGAAATTGTCAGTGTTTGATAGACCAGATAGGGGGATAAGATGGCGAAAAATGTAGTGATTACAGGAACGACCTCAGGAATCGGTGAAGCGATTGCGCGTGCTTATCTGGAGCAGGGGGAGAATGTCGTTCTAACAGGGCGACGGACAGACAGACTAGAGGCCCTCAAGTCAGAGTTTGCAGAAACTTTTCCAAATCAAACAGTTTGGACCTTTCCACTGGATGTCACGGATATGACCATGGTGAAGACTGTCTGCTCCGATATTTTGGAAACGATAGGTCAGATTGATATCTTGGTCAATAACGCTGGACTAGCTCTTGGCTTGACTCCCTATCAAGACTACGAAGAATTGGATATGCTGACCATGTTGGATACCAATGTCAAGGGTTTGATGGCAGTTACTCGCTGTTTCTTGCCAGAAATGGTAAAAGCGAATCAGGGTCATATTATCAACATGGGATCGACCGCAGGAATCTATGCCTATGCTGGGGCAGCTGTTTACTCAGCCACCAAGGCAGCAGTTAAGACTTTTTCAGATGGTCTGCGAATTGATACCATTGCAACGGATATCAAGGTGACCACCATTCAACCAGGGATTGTCGAAACAGATTTCTCTACAGTTCGTTTTCATGGTGACAAAGAGCGTGCTGCCACCGTCTATCAGGGAATTGAGGCCTTGCAAGCTCAGGATATTGCAGATACAGTGGTCTATGTGACCAGTCAGCCTCGTCGTATGCAGATTACAGATATGACTATTATGGCCAATCAACAGGCGACAGGTTTCATGGTGCATAAAAAATAAAAAATTTTCTCGAAAAGTTACAAATTTTTGTAACTTTTTTTGATTCC
The DNA here is from genome assembly GCF_000298695.2 of Streptococcus sp. GMD3S. Classification (GTDB taxonomy): domain Bacteria; phylum Bacillota; class Bacilli; order Lactobacillales; family Streptococcaceae; genus Streptococcus. The sequence goes on from NZ_AJRC02000016.1 coordinate 36,850, forward strand.
TTGCGAATAGATAAGTAGGAGGAAGAAAATATGTATAATAAAGTTATCATGATCGGGCGCTTGACGTCTACACCAGAATTGCACAAAACAAACAACGACAAGTCAGTGGCGCGAGCAACTATCGCTGTGAACCGTCGTTACAAAGACCAAAACGGGGAACGTGAAGCTGACTTTGTCAATCTTGTTCTTTGGGGGAAATTGGCTGAAACCTTGGCAAGCTACGCAACTAAAGGTAGTCTTATCTCTGTGGATGGAGAACTTCGTACCCGTCGCTTTGAGAAAAAGGGCCAGATGAACTATGTGACTGAAGTCCTTGCCACAGGATTCCAACTTTTGGAAAGCCGCGCCCAACGGGCTATGCGTGAAAATAACGCAGGACAGGATTTGGCAGATTTGGTCTTGGAAGAGGAAGAATTGCCATTTTAAACATTGAAAAGTCTGACTTGGTCTCAGGCTTTTTTATATTGCCAAAGTCAGACTTTTTTCTTGACTATTTCTGACCAAGTGATACAATAGAACTATGAATTAGCACTCAGATATAAAGAGTGCTAATAATATGTATTTCATCATGGAGGAAAACAGATGTTGAAACCATTAGGAGACCGTGTGGTCTTGAAAATCGAAGAAAAAGAACAAACTGTTGGAGGCTTTGTCCTTGCGGGCTCAGCCCAAGAAAAAACAAAAACAGCCCAAGTTGTAGCTACTGGACAAGGGGTTCGTACCTTGAACGGTGACTTGGTTGCTCCAAGCGTTAAGGCTGGAGACCGTGTCTTAGTTGAAGCCCACGCAGGTCTTGATGTCAAAGATGGCGATGAAAAATACATCATTGTAGGCGAAGCCAATATCTTGGCAATTGTGGAAGAATAGAAGGAGAAAGTAAGTATGTCAAAAGAAATTAAATTTTCATCTGATGCTCGTTCAGCTATGGTCCGTGGTGTCGATATCCTTGCAGATACTGTTAAAGTAACCTTGGGACCAAAAGGTCGTAACGTTGTGTTGGAAAAATCATTTGGCTCACCACTCATCACCAATGACGGTGTGACCATTGCCAAAGAAATCGAGTTGGAAGACCATTTTGAAAATATGGGTGCCAAGTTGGTATCAGAAGTCGCTTCAAAGACCAATGATATCGCAGGTGACGGAACGACAACTGCAACAGTCTTGACTCAAGCTATCGTCCGCGAAGGAATCAAAAACGTTACTGCGGGTGCCAACCCAATCGGTATTCGTCGGGGGATTGAAGCTGCAGTTGCCGCAGCTGTAGAAGCCTTGAAAAACAATGCCATTCCAGTTGCTAATAAAGAAGCCATCGCTCAGGTTGCTGCCGTATCTTCTCGTTCTGAGAAAGTCGGTGAATACATTTCTGAAGCCATGGAAAAAGTTGGCAAAGATGGAGTCATCACTATTGAAGAATCACGTGGTATGGAAACAGAGCTTGAAGTCGTTGAAGGAATGCAGTTTGACCGCGGTTATCTATCACAGTACATGGTGACGGATAGCGAAAAAATGGTGGCTGATCTTGAAAATCCATACATTTTGATTACTGACAAGAAGATTTCCAATATCCAAGAAATCTTGCCGCTTCTAGAAAGTATTCTTCAAAGCAATCGTCCACTCTTGATTATTGCAGATGATGTGGATGGTGAAGCTCTTCCTACTCTTGTATTGAACAAGATTCGTGGAACCTTCAACGTAGTAGCAGTTAAGGCCCCTGGCTTTGGGGACCGTCGTAAGGCTATGTTGGAAGACATCGCCATCTTGACAGGTGGAACTGTTATCACAGAAGATCTTGGCCTTGAGTTGAAGGACGCTACTATTGAGGCGCTTGGTCAAGCAGCGAGAGTGACTGTGGACAAAGACAGTACGGTTATCGTAGAAGGTGCGGGCAATCCTGAAGCCATTTCCCACCGTGTTGCGGTTATCAAGTCTCAAATCGAAACCACAACTTCTGAATTTGATCGTGAAAAATTGCAAGAACGCTTGGCGAAATTGTCAGGTGGTGTCGCAGTTATCAAGGTCGGAGCTGCAACTGAAACTGAGTTGAAAGAAATGAAACTCCGCATTGAAGATGCCCTCAACGCTACTCGTGCAGCCGTTGAAGAAGGAATCGTTGCAGGTGGTGGAACAGCTCTTGTAAATGTTATTCCAGCCGTAGCTGATTTGGAATTGACAGGAGATGAAGCGACAGGACGCAATATTGTTCTCCGTGCCTTGGAAGAACCTGTTCGTCAAATCGCCCACAATGCAGGATTCGAAGGTTCTATTGTTATTGACCGCTTGAAGAATGCTGAAGTTGGTACAGGCTTCAACGCAGCAACTGGTGAGTGGGTCAACATGATTGAAGAGGGAATCATCGACCCAGTTAAAGTGAGCCGTTCAGCCCTTCAAAATGCAGCATCTGTAGCCAGCTTGATTTTGACAACAGAAGCAGTCGTAGCCAATAAACCGGAACCAGCAGCCCCAGCTCCAGCAATGGATCCAAGTATGATGGGCGGGATGATGTAAAAGTAACTTATAAAAAACACAAAAGGAGGGAAGAACATTCCCTCCTTTTATGATTTTCTCTTCTAAAATTGATTTGAGCTCTCCTAACTTATATGATAAAATAAGACTAGAAGAAGGAGAAGAACATGATCGATGTAGAAGAAATTCTGAGCAAGATGAATCCCAATCAGAAGATTAATTATGACCGTGTTATGCAAAAAATGGTTCAAGTTTGGGAGAAAAATGAGCAACGTCCCACTATTCTCATGCATGTTTGCTGTGCTCCTTGTAGTACCTACACCCTAGAATACCTGACCAAATACGCTGATGTGACTATCTATTTTGCCAATTCCAATATCCATCCCAAGGCAGAATACCACAAGCGGGCTTACGTCACCAAGAAATTTGTCAGTGATTTCAATGAGCGAACAGGCAATACGGTTCAGTACCTAGAAGCTCCCTACGAACCAAATGAATACCGGAAGTTAGTCAGAGGACTGGAAGAAGAACCCGAAGGTGGCGACCGTTGCAAGGTTTGTTTTGATTACCGTTTGGACAAAACAGCGCAAGTGGCTATGGATTTGGGCTTTGACTACTTTGGTTCAGCCTTGACCATCAGTCCCCATAAGAATTCTCAAACCATCAACAGCATCGGAATTGATGTGCAAAAGATTTATACCACCCACTATCTCCCAAGTGATTTCAAGAAAAATCAAGGCTACAAGCGTTCGGTGGAGATGTGCGAGGAGTATGATATTTATCGTCAATGTTATTGTGGATGCGTCTATGCAGCTCAAGCTCAGAATATTGATCTTGTTCAGATTAAGAAGGATGCCACGGCTTTCTTGTTGGATAAGGATGTTGAAAAAGACTATTCCCACATCAAGTTCACTGTTACTAAATTAGATATATAGCAATCAACCCAGCTGAAAAGCTGGGTTTTTCAAATAAAAAAACCAGGGCTCTCACCCCGGTTTGACAACTTTACCGATTCTTTAGTTCTATGTAGCGTTTGTACCAAATGTTGACATAGGCCTCTGAGAAAGGACCGCGTCCATTGTTGATCCAATCAACAAGGATTTTAACATGCTCTTTCAAAATATAGTCTAAATCATCAGAATACTTCATTTTGCGTTTATGGCGCTCATACTCTTCAACGTCCAAGAGGCGCTTTTCGCCATCAGTGAAGACCTTGACATCCAAATCATAATCAATGTATTTTAGGGCTTCCTCATCTAGATAGTAGGGGCTAGCCATATTGCAATAGTAGGAAATCCCATTATCGCGAATCATAGCAATGATATTAAACCAATATTTTTTGTGAAAGTAAACAATAGCCGGTTCTCGAGTCACCCAACGACGACCGTCACTTTCGGTAACAAGTGTGTGGTCGTTGACGCCGATAATGGCGTTCTCTGTTGTTTTTAGTACCATGGTGTCCCGCCAAGTACGGTGAAGACTCCCATCATGCTTATAACTTTGAATTGTAATAAAGTCGCCTTCTTTTGGAAGTTTCATAACTAACCAACTTTCTACAATTTATAAGTTTATCGTTTACTATTATATCATAAATCGGTCTAATTTTTTTAAATTTTACACGAAAATATTAAAGATATTCTCTGAGAGCGCTGGCTATATCCGAAAAATCATAGCCTTTTCGAGCTAAAACTTGGGTTAAACGCTGTTTAAGTTCGTATCCTTCATACTTTCGAGCATACTTATCATATTGTTTGTCTAGCTCTTTAAAAATGAGTTCTTGAGTCGTTTCTTGGTCGACTTGATTGTTCAGGTCATCAAAGGCACTTTTAGCATCAGCATAGGAGAATCCCTTGTTAGTCAAGTTTTGAATAATCTTATCCTGCAAGGCACGAGCGGGAAGTTTTCCATTGTATTTTTTAAGAAGTTTCTCCGCCACACGTTGAGCAACCTCTGAAAAATCAAAATCCTTTAAAACATCTTTAATCGTTGATTTGGCAATCCCTTTTTGAGACAGTTTTTTAGCTAGCACATAGGGTCCCTTATCTCCAGAAAGTTGATTTGCGTTGATAATAGAGTAGGCATACTGACGATCATTAATCCAGTTATCTTCTTTAAGATTGGCGATAACTTGACTTGTGATTTTTTCATCAAGATCATACTTTTTCAGATACTCACGAACTTCCTTTTCGGTTCGAGCTTTAAATGATAGATGGTAGAGGGCGAGATTCTTACCATAAGAAAACTGAGCAAAGCCCTGAATCTCGGTCAATTCTTCCTTGCTAATGACCTTATCTTTAGACAACATAAAACGGACAATGGTATCCTCCGTGATATAAGAGGTTTGCTGTCCATCTAACTCCATCAAGTAGAGGCGTTTTTTCTTTTCAAGTTTTGTGATTTTCATAGTTCTATTATACCCTAAAATGTGATAAGATAGGGGTATGAATCTGAAAGTCAAACAAAAAATACCTTTAAAAATCAAGCGGATGGGTATCAATGGTGAGGGAATCGGTTTCTACCAGAAAACCCTCGTTTTTGTGCCAGGCGCCCTCAAAGGAGAAGATATCTATTGTCAGATTACTTCTATTAAACGTAACTTTGTTGAAGCCAAATTACTAAAGGTTAATAAGAAGTCTAAATTTCGAGTCGTACCGGCTTGTACGATTTATAATGAATGTGGTGGTTGCCAAATCATGCACCTCCACTATGATAAACAGTTAGAGTTCAAGACGGATCTGCTCCACCAAGCCCTGAAAAAATTTGCCCCTGCGGGATATGAAAACTATGAAATCCGTCCAACTATCGGAATGCAGGAACCAAAGTACTACCGTGCTAAGCTTCAATTCCAGACTCGGAAATTTAAAAATCAGGTCAAGGCAGGTTTGTATGCACAAAACTCTCATTATCTCGTAGAGTTGAAAGACTGTTTGGTGCAAGATAAGGAAACCCAAGTGATTGCGAATCGCCTAGCTGAACTTCTTACTTACCACCAAATTCCAATTACAGATGAGAGAAAAACGCTTGGTGTTCGCACTATCATGGTACGTCGAGCAAGAAAAACAGGACAAGTTCAGATAATCATTGTTACGAATCGTCAGCTTAATTTAACCCAGCTGGTAAAAGACTTAGTTAAAGATTTTCCAGAAGTCGTCACGGTTGCAGTCAATACAAACACAGCAAAAACAAGTGAAATCTATGGTGAAAAGACGGAAATTATCTGGGGTCAAGAGAGTATTCAAGAAGGAGTACTCGACTATGAGTTTTCTCTCTCGCCCCGAGCTTTTTATCAGCTTAATCCTGAGCAGACAGAAATTCTCTATAGTGAAGCAGTTAAGGCTCTGGATGTCAGCAAAGAGGATCATCTGATCGATGCCTATTGCGGTGTTGGGACGATTGGATTTGCCTTTGCAAATAAGGTCAAGAGTCTCAGAGGAATGGATATTATTCCAGAAGCTATTGAAGATGCCAAGCGAAATGCTAAAAAAATGGGGTTTGACAATACTCATTACGAAGCGGGAACAGCAGAAGAGATTATTCCACGCTGGTATCAAGATGGCTACCGAGCGGATGCCCTGATAGTCGACCCTCCTCGTACAGGCTTAGATGATAAGCTGTTGGAAACCATTCTGACCTATGTTCCAGACAAAATGGTCTATGTATCCTGCAATGTTTCGACCTTGGCACGAGATTTGGTTAAACTAGTAAAAGTCTATG